>JBFHRI010000009.1:0-23854 GCA_041591755.1 Oleiphilaceae bacterium | reverse complement strand
GTGGCGCACCTCAACACTGATGGTATGCCCCTCTAGCCCTAGCAATCGCTCAGATCTCAGTTCGTAATACCGTCTGAACCCCTCGGAACTATTCTTCATCGCAGAATCAAGCCCCAACAGCCCATGATCTATGGCGTTAGAAAGAAGCTCTGCAAAGATCAGGTAAATATCATGACTATGCGGCTTTAGACCGGGAACCTCGGTCACGACGTGTAGCAGCAGGGGAACCGGATTAAACTCTCGGATCGTGCTATTAAACATTTGATACGAAAATGCCCAGTCACTTCCGCCTACAACCGCACTCGGTTGTATGGCGCCAGCCGGAACCTTGGCTGCCAAGTCGGGAGAGATCATCTCGATGACGCCCAGCGTGTAGTCATCATCACGTGCGACGCCGCCGACAAATCGTTGAGTCGATTTAACGATTGCATCGAAAGGATTCTCGTCTGCAGCACAAAGGCTCAAGGCTTCGTGAATGCGTTTTAACCCAAACAGATTGCCCGCTGCATCACGCGCTTCAACGATACCGTCGGACCACAGGCACACAAAGTCTCCCGCTACCATGTCAACCTCTACACAATCAGTCGAGAACTTATGTGGTGCCAATATTCCCAAGGGAAGATGAATCGATGGAAAGCGCAAGATCTCGCCGTTTTTGCGCTTGAGCATCGGGTCGGGCAAGCCACCATTCCAAACTTTTACGGTCTGACGCGAATAACTGATTTCCATCATGCAGCCACAGCAGAAATAGCCGACCGGCAAGAACCGCTTTAGCTTCTGATTGATTTCACGTAGGACATTTTCAATCCCGAATCCTTTGCTCACCATACCGTAAAATATTTCAGCTATCGGCAACGCGCCGATAGCGGCGGGTAATCCGTGCCCGGTGAAGTCGCCCAAGAACACTACCATGTTGCCACTCGGCTTACGTGCCGCTAACAACACATCGCCATTAAAGACCGACATGGGACTCAATAGATAGCGAATATTGGCCTCATCCAGACAGCCTAAGCGCGTCACGTTATCGAATATATTTTTGGCAACCTGTTGTTCCTGCAGTAACCGCTCATTGTGCAAAAGAATTTGGTCGCGCTGTCGACGAACGGTGTTGTTCATTGACAACATACGCTTAAATGCTTGCAGTTTCGCCGCCAAGATGGCTGGACGATAGGGCTTGGAGATAAAATCATCCCCACCCGCCTCAAGGCAGGCAATTAGTGAGGATTCGTCATTCAACGAGGTCAGAAACAGCACCAGCACCATCTCCTCTCCCGCCAATGCGCGGATTTGCCTCACTGCGGTAATGCCGTCCATATTTGGCATCAATGCATCCATCAGAATGATAGAGGGTCGTTCCTGCTGGTATTTGATGATGGCTTCCAAACCGTCGCGCGCCAAAACGATCGGAAAGCCCTGCTCTCCAATAATTCGCGCCAGAAGGAAGCGATCTGCGTCGTTATCTTCCACGACCAGTATTTTTAGCGCAACGTCAGGCTCCATTGCAGAGCTCCATTGTATGCGGGTCTATGGATGCGTCTTCACTCTATTTCGAACAGCTTTTCGAAGTTGGATATTGCCAGGATATTGCGCACTTCACTGTTGCAGTTAAGCAACCTGACACGCGCCTGGTCCCCTCCGGCATAGTCACGCAGCAGCAATAACATACCCAGTGCCGAACTATCGATATAACTGGTCTGTTTCAGGTCGACCACAAACTCAGTTCGTTCGGCATCACATGCCTCATAAGACTGCCGAAAGGCTTGATGGCAATTAAAGTCGAAGCGGCCTTCCACACGAATTTTCAGAGTTTGTGTGGATTCATCATATTCCGATGTGACAGACATTTATGAGTTCCTATGATTGACGTTTAACTGTAGAGCGAGCCTGAAAACTGCGCTATTTGCTTTCTTCCACCGAGCGTTGGGACAGATTAGGAGTAACCCCTCGAAACACAAACCCAAGCGCAACCGATTTCGCCCCACCAAGCTTAGTACGTAATCCCAAAATACGCCGGGCCAAACTCCATTATTCGCGATATTTTTTAGCGGGCTCCGATGACGCTTAGATGGACATTACTGCACTCAATTCCGAAAGCGCATGCGTGTCGTGAAATCATCATCTAATTGCTTTTCCATGCGTTTTTCGGCGAGCAGTTGCTCCTCTTTGCGGTAGCGCTGGACCAGGTCAGCATAGGCTTTCATTTTCTGATGGCACTGTTGCCATACGGCAGAGGAGCGTTGAAACAATTGTTCAGCTCTCGCGACAACATTCTCCTGTTGCGTAATGGCTGTTTCAATTTGCCCGATAAATGATTGGTAAACTTGGATTTGCTGCACTTCTATACGACCGCTCAGGCTCTGTTTCATGCGCGCCGAGTACTGCTCTCGATAGCTTTGCAAGTCAAGTAACTGTTGGCGCTGCAATTCCAGTGCATGACGCGCCTGCTGCAAATGGTTTAACGCCTGCTGTTCCTTGCGCGCCGCCAAATCACAAACCACTTTCAAACGTTCAGAGCGTGGGGTTTTCATGTCAAGTCAGGGCCTCAAGAGGAGGCTTTCTGTGCAGTGGTCGCGGGTGGTGCCGCGGGGGCAGACATGAGCTGCTGCAACTGAGATAACCCAGCTGAGGCGGTCGCTTGCTCCCCCAAACCTTGCTGCAGGAACTGACGCATTGATTCGATGCGTTCGATGGCAAAGTCCGTTTGAGGGTCGGAACCCTTCACATAAGCACCCACGCTGATCAGGTCCCGTGCCTGCTGATAGCGCCCGTATACTTGTTTGAATTGCTGAGCCAGCCGCAGATGTTCCTTGGAGACGACGTAAGGCATGACACGACTGATCGAAGCCTCTACATCAATGGCGGGATAATGGCCCGCTTCTGCCAGCTCGCGATTTAGCACAATGTGACCATCCAGGATGGCACGCGCGGCATCCGCGATCGGATCCTGCTGATCATCCCCCTCCGTCAACACCGTATAAAACGCCGTGATCGAACCGCCACCCGCCGGTCCGTTGCCAGCCCTTTCGACTAACTGTGGAATACGTGCAAAGACCGACGGAGGGTAACCCTTCGTGGCGGGCGGCTCACCCACCGACAGGGCAATCTCACGCTGCGCTTGCGCATACCGCGTCAAGGAATCCATCAACAACAAGACTTGACGACCTTGATCGCGATAATACTCGGCTATTCGGGTACAGAGCATGGACGCTCGCAAACGCATCAGGGGAGAATCGTCGGCAGGGGAAGCGATGACGACGGAGCGCTGGCGTCCCTCGGGCCCCAAAATATCCTCAATAAACTCCTTCACCTCCCTGCCCCGTTCGCCAATCAGCCCGACCACGACTATGTCAGCCGTCGTAAATCGAGTCATCATGCCTAGCAACACCGATTTACCGACACCGCTACCCGCGAAAAGACCAATCCGCTGGCCTTGTCCAACGGTGAGCAATGCGTTGATCGCCCTAATGCCAACGTCCATGGCCTGTCGAATCGGGGCTCGTTGCAGGGGATTAATAATGGTGCCAGCCAGCGGAATGTAAGCTTCGGGCATCAGTGGGCCCAGGTCATCCAGGGGCTGACCGGTGCCATCCAACACGCGGCCTAATAAGCTCATACCAACAGGCACGTCACTGACCGCGTCAATCGGCGTCACGGCGGCGCCAGGACGCAGCCCATCCGCAGTGGTCAGCGGCATCAGGAAACAACGTTGTTCGTCGAAGCCGACAACTTCAGCTTCAACCATCTTGCCGCTGGCGCTGCGAATCATACAGCGATCGCCGACGACGGCCGAACAGCCCACCGCCTCAAGCGTCAAACCCACCATGCGGGTCAGGCGGCCGCTCACTTCCGGATGGGCGTGTGCCGGTACTTCGGCGCTCAGCGCTGTCAAATACTGATCAATTTCCGGGCGTGTCATCGTCGCTTTCTTGTGCCTTGCCAGTGCTAACTTCGAGTGAAGGTTCTTGAGTCGGCTGCTCGACCCGGCTCAATGCTTCTTGCGCCGCCTCTTGCTCAGCCTGACTCAGCACATCTGTCGGAAACTCGCTCACATCGACCAGCGTTTCAGTGCTGGCCACGGTTTCACGTCGTGCTGCGGGCTGACTGAGCTTGCAGAGCATCGTGTGGACCGTTTTCTGAAACCGTTTCTCCAAGGTAAAGTCAATCAACTGGTTGCGTGTTTCAACCATCAAGCCGCCCGCACTCACTTGAGCATCGGTCCGCAAATCGGCATTCAAGCCTACACTTTGAAGCACCTCACGCAGCAGCTCTGTGTCCGACTGATGATGGCGTATCAGCACATCGGAGGCGCGCGCTGGCAGTATACTAAAGGCTTCCTGAATCAGAGCTTGCAGGGTTTCTTGACGCGAGTGCAACTCGCGGTAAATGACCGAGCGCGCCACCGTCATGGCGAGATTGACCATCGCCTCCTGGATCTGTTCCTGCCGCTGCGCCATCGGATCCAGCAGGCTTTGCATGAGTCCGCCCAATGCCGCGAGTTTTTGATCAACCTGCGCTTTGGCTTCGGCCAGGCCTTGGCGCACACCCTCTTCTCGGCCTAGTTCAAGGCCTTGACGGCGCCCCTCTTCCACCCCTTTTGCCATGCCGGCTTTCTTCCCCTCAGCAAATCCTTCCTGATACGCCTGTTCATGGATGCGCTCAATCTCCTCCGCGGTTGGCAGTTTGACTTGTGGTTTGCTTTGCTTCGAGACCTTGGCTGGCGCACCGGCTTCTTGAATCAGCGGCAGCTCCCAGCGTTCGTAGGCGGTCAATTCACCTGCGGGGATCCGCTTGATATTAATACCGGATGCTGAATCGGACACCTTAACTACCTCGTTGCCTTTCGAGCGGAGACGACCGCGCCACGCCTAACATACTTTCTATTGTACACAGGCTTGCGCTAAGGCGCTTTTGTCTGCGAACGTTAACCCTTGCAGGATCCTATACTGATCCTGCAAAGGGCGATGCAAAAAACAGGCGATTACAACATTGCTTCGCCTGAACCGCCCAACATGATTTCCCCTGCATCGGCCAAACGGCGCGCGATGGTAAGAATTTCTTTCTGTGCAGTTTCGACTTCGCTGACACGCACCGGACCTTTCGCCTCCAAATCATCCCGCAACAGTTCGGCCGCGCGCTTGGACATGTTCTTGAAGATCTTTTCTTGCAGGTCGGAATCTGCGCCTTTCAGTGCGACAATCAAGATGTCCGAAGACACCTCACGCAGCAGTGTTTGAATACCTCGGTCGTCCACATCCTTGAGGTTGTCGAAGACAAACATCAAATCTTCGATCTGCGTACCCAAGTCAGCATCGACCTCCTTGATGCTATCCATTAGATCGCCTTCGATCGAAGTATCCATGAAGTTCATGATCTCCGCCGCACATTTCACGCCGCCAATCTTGCTGGTCTTGGTCGCTGCATTGCCGGAGAACTGCTTTTCCAGAATATCATTGAGTTCCTGTAAGGCCTGCGGCTGAATCGTATCGAGCGCAGCAACGCGCATAATCACGTCCAAACGCACCTTTTCGTCGAGGATACCCAGCACCTCAGCCGCCTGATCCGGTTCCAGATAGGAGACCACGATCGCTTGAATCTGCGGATGCTCATAACGTATCAGCTCAGCAACGGCGCGACCATCCATCCACTTTAACGTATCAAGCCCAGTGGTGTTCCCCCCCACCAAGATGCGATCAATTAAGCTTGCTGCCTTGTCCTCACCGAGCGCAGCGGTCAGCATTTTACGAATGTAATCGTCGGCGCCGATGCCCATACCGGTTTGTGTGCCGACGACCTCAAGGAATTCGGCCATCACATTCTCAACCTGTTCCTGGGTGACACTTTTAAGCTGAGCCATCGAAACCCCGACGCGCTGGACCTCCTTTGGGCCCATATGCTTGAGAATCTGTGCCGCATCGGCTTCACCCAGACTCATCAGCAAAATAGCCGCCGCATCAACTCGCGACAGTTTCGGCAATTTTTTCTTGTCTGCGTCTTCACTCATCAGTATTGATCCACTGACGGATTACCTGTGCCACCCGCGCAGGATCCTCCGCAACCAAGCCCTTCAGTGCATTGACCTGACGGTCATAGCCCTCGGAAGCACCTGGCAACAAAAACTCGTCTGCAGCGCTGAGCGTGACACTCTGTCCTGCGGGTCCAGAAGCCATGCGATCCAGCTGATCCAGACCGTCCGCATCACCCGCCAGCGCCAATTCTTTCACTTGCGCGCCACTGGCGGCAAGATTCTTAAAGGTAGGCCGAATTACCGCAAAAATCACGATCAGGGCCACTAAAAATGCCACGCCTTTCCAGACAGAATCCCAGAACCAGCTCTGCTCCCACATCGGTGGTTCAACGTAAGGCTCTACCAGCTGCGGAGCAAACGGCGTATTGATGACATTTACGCTATCCCCACGCGCGGCCGAATACCCGACGGCGTTGCGTACCAAAAGGGTCAATCGCTCCAACTCCTTCTCGCTCCAGGGTGTAAAGGTCATTTCACCCGTTTCCGGATTGATATTGCGAATGTCATCAATTGCAACAGCGACGGTCAAGCGCGTGAGCCTGCCTTGCTGCTGTTTGGTATAACTGATGGTGCGATCCAACTCGTAATTACGTGTGGTTTGCTTGCGCAAGTTAGTGGGTGTGCCACCTTCAGCGGCCGCACCCGCGCCGGCCTCCTGCGGTGCCGCTGCAGCTTCCGGCGGCTGATTAGCCAAAGCACCAGGCACACCTCCTTGCCCCCCCAACTGGCGCTGCTCATCGAGGGTCTGTTCGCTCCGCACGACGCGCTGGTCTGGATTAAAAATCTCTTCGGCCTGCTCGATCGCTGTGAAGTCGACATCGGCCGAAACTTCGGAGCGAAAACGACCGGAGCCAACGATGGGATCTAGAATTCCGGCAATTCGATTATTGAGCGTAGTTTCGATTTTACGCGTGTACTCAAACTCACGTGCAATCAGTCGATCCTCTTCACTCTCGTTGTTGCGCGAAAGCAGATTTCCTTTCTGATCCACCACCGTCACACCACTGCGTTCCATCTCGGGGACTGAGCCGGCGACCAGATTGATAATCGCCTCGACCTGCTCTCGCGATACCGGGCTTGCACCCGAGGTTTCAACCAGCACTGAGGCACTGGGCTTGCGGCTATCACGTACAAAAACCGAACGTTTGGGTATTGCCAGATGCACGCGCGCCTTGCGTATGCTGCGAAAACTAGTGATGGTGCGTGATAACTCGCCTTCCAAGCCACGAATAAAGCGTGTGTTTTCCATGAACTGGCTCGTGCCTAGGCCCTGCTCCTTGTCGAGCAGCTCGTAACCGACATTAGGATCGCCCGTAATACCTGCGGCGGCCAATTTGAGTTTGGCCATATGCAGTTGATCGGCTTGCACAAGCATAAACCCAGTACGCGGCTCGATCTTAAAACTGATGCCGTTCAGATTCAGGATGCTGGACACCTCCTCCATGTCTTGCGCGGCGATGTTCTGCATCAATGGTTGATAATCGGGCTCCTGCATCCACAAAACCAAAGCCAAACCCAGCGCCACGCTGGCTGCCAAGCCCACCATCAGGCCGACCTGGCGGAAAACCGTCAGTCGGCTGATGCCGGTCATCAGATCGCTTTCAGATCCAACCGACGCGACACCTTTGGCCGCTTTACCGCTGTCTGCTTCGCTGGGAACTATTGCCATAACCTTTCCGCCATCACTGAATTGCCATCACTTGGCTGCGCACATCGCGCTGATAGGACTTTCTGTTAAATCCTGCATCCCGGCACACTGCTTTTATTAGAAAAAACCCATACCAAACCCAATCGTTCGAACTCAAACCGGCATTTTCATGATTTCTTCGTAGGCTTGTACAACTTTATTGCGGACCTGAGTCAGGGCCTGAAACGACACGGAAGCCTTTTGCGATTGAATCATGACTTGAGCCAAACTAATGCTGGGATCGCCCTGCTCATAAGCCTTGGCCATGGCAGAGGATTGCATTTGCGTCTGATTCACGCTGTTCACTGCATTGCTCAGTAAATCACCGAAGCTAGGCGCCTTGGCTTGTTGCACTTGTTCCGACGGTCGAAGCTGGCTGGGCGCGGCGATTTCCTGCTGGGGACTGGCCTTTTGCACCTGAGCCCGCAGGTTTCGCATCTCGGCCAGCACCTGCGCAATATCTGCGCGGCCGGACACTGAACCAATACCTGACATAAGGCCTCCGTCAAAATTTCGTTGTGAATACGTACACAGGAGGGATAATGCAGAAAACGGGCCAATCTAAAAGCCCGCATCAAGAAAGGTGCTGAGATTTACATGATGAGCGCGTCACTGCGCCTACACGCAGCGACAAAAAAGCGGGGCCCATTGGGCCCCAAGGTTCACTAGCAGACAGTCGATACTGTTCAGGCAGCGGATAACTCACGCGCGACATCGATACCCAACTCGCGCATTTGCGCGAGCTTGTAACGCAAGGTTCGCGGGCTGATGCCTAATTTTTCAGCCGCTTGCTTTTTTCTCCCACGCTCTTGCTTTAGCGTTTTGATAATGATTTGGAATTCGCGTTGTCGCAGGTCTTGACCCAGTGCGCCGCGCTCCTCATCCACGTCGAAGTTGACCGCCTGGGTAGGTGCTTGCACCTGAATGACCTCTGCATCATCGACCAGACTTCCCCCTTGTTCCAAGTACAGATCTTCAGCACGAAGGGTGTCACCATTACTCAGGATCAAGGCCCGCTGGATGACATTGTCGAGTTCGCGCACGTTTCCGGGCCAAGCATAACTGCACAGCACTTGCTCCATCCCCGGGGCAAATTTTACATTGCGTCGTTTCATCTTAGTCGCGTGCTCACTGAGTAGACGCTGTGCCAGTGGCCAGATGTCCAAGGGGCGCTCGCGTAAAGGTTTCCATTGCATCGGGATCACACTCAGACGGTAGTACAAATCTTCGCGAAATTTGCCCTCTTTCACGTATTCGCGCAAATCTCGGTTGGTGGTCGCTAGCACGCGCACATCCAGCGGAATGGCCTTGCGCCCCCCCACGCGCTCGACCTCGCGCTCTTGCAAGACGCGCAGTATTTTCGCCTGCAAACCCAGGTCCATTTCGGAGATTTCGTCCAATAACAGCGTGCCGCCATTGGCTTGTTCAAATTTACCCGGGGCGCTGTTGTAAGCCCCCGTGAAGGCCCCCTTCTCGTGGCCAAATAGCATCGCTTCCAACATGTTTTCGGGAATGGCCGCGCAATTGATCGCGACGAAGGGCTTGTTGCGGCGACTGGAGCGCGCATGGATGAAGCGAGCCAGCACTTCTTTCCCGGTGCCACTTTCGCCAGAAATCATCACCGTGGAATCCGCTTCTGCGACCTTGCGCGCCATGTCAAAAAACTGACGGGTGAAGGGATCTTCCGCCACCGGCTGTGACGAGTCTTCAGCCTCCCCATCCACGCCCAGAATGCGAGTGATCGACTGAATCAGAGTTTGCGGCTCAAAGGGCTTGACGATGTAATCTGCCGCGCCACTGAGCATCGCGTCGACGGCCATACGAATCTGCCCATAGGCCGTAATCAGCATCATCGGAATAGCCGGATACTGCTGACGCACCTGTGCCAACAGCTCATGGCCATCCATACCCGGCATGTTGACGTCGCTCACGATAATGTCGACCGCGCGCTTTTCCAGCATACGGAGTGCGGCATCACCACAGTCGGCCTCGACATAATCCATCCCTGCCAATTGCAAGGTGGTACACAGGGCCTCTCTGAGCTCGCGGTCGTCTTCGACCACCAATACGTTGATATTCGACATGCTAAGTACTCCTTATTCTTGTCACCACAACGCGTTCGCTTAAGCGTGCGTTGTCTTGTGTTTGCTGCCAGTAGTTTCTTTATATTGCTGAACCGGTAAAACCAAGGTAACCGCCAGACCGCGCTGCGACGATCGCATAGTCAGGGTCCCTTTATGCGCTTTCACGACAGCTTGTACCACCGCCAAACCCAGTCCTGTACCCTGCGGCTTGGTGGTATAAAAGGGCTCGAAGACCTGTGAACGCACGGTCGCCGGAATGCCGGGGCCATTATCTTTAACGGTCAAGTGCAGCAGCCCTTCGCCACCTGACTTGGCCTCAATACACAACTCCAGCGGTCGACGCTTTTTATCGCTCTGTTCGAAGGCTTCGACACTGTTGTTGATCAGATTTAGACAGGCACCGATCAAGGCTTCCTTGTTGCACATCAGGGCCAAGTTATCGCTGCGATCAAGCCATTGACACTGTGCTGCCGCTTTCTGCACAACTGGATCTGCGGCTTCCCGCAGCGATTCCATAAAATCAGCGACCGACAAACGCTCTGCCAAACGCGTTTCACCTTTGGCAAAAATCAGCATGTCACGAATCTGTTGCTCTAGGTGGGTCAAGCGTGAGAGCAACTTTTCGGCACAATCCTTGCGCATCTGCGCGGTCAGCTTAGGCTGGCAAAGATGCCCCGCATACAACATTGCGGTTGAAAGCGGCGTACGAATTTGATGCGCGAGGGAGGCCATCATGCGTCCGAGCGAACTGAGGCGCTCGGTGCGACTCACTTGCTCTTGCAGCTTGCGGGTTTCGGTCAGATCACTCAATAAAATCAGTTGGCCGGGCTCATTATTTAACGAACGCGTCTCGATACGCACACGCCGCCCATCCTTTAACGACACCTCATGGCCGTCATCGTGCTTGGGCGCAAAACTGCGATGAATGATATCGAGCCACAACTGCCCCTCCAGCGGCTCGCCCAACAAATCGACCGCAGCAGGGTTGCATTCACTCACATAGCCCTTGCCATCGAGTACAACTACACCTGCAGGGAGGATTTCCAACAAGGTGGACAGTCGCGTCGCGATCTGTTCTTTGGCTTTGAGTTCCTGTTGCCGCTGCACCTCCTCTTCTGAGAGATCACTTTTCAGCTGGGAGACGCGTTGCTCAAGATGCCGATAGGAGTCCGTCAAGCGTGATGAAAGCTGGTCAAACAAACTCAAGGCCTGCTCTACCGACGCCGAATCGGCGTTGGCACCGGGCTCATGTCGCTGAACGCGATCAAATAAGGATTCGATTGTCGAGACTGACTCTTGCGTTGCGACGCGCTCTACCCGCACTCGAGCAGAATCCTGCGTCCAGTGCTGATCGCGTTCAAACTGGGAGAGTTGCTTTGCCTGCTCCATACATCGGTACCTGTAGCCTAAGCCCATGCGTGATCATTTCACAGGGTTTAATACAAGAACCGTTCCAAGAGCTATTTTAGCTTTATTTACAGTAGGTTATTTATTGATCCGAGATTTGAGCGTCGGATAAATGACAAGATATTGCGAGCGATTGTGAAGTACTATGCAGTTCGCTGTCGTATTTTTGACAGCGAACTTGCACCATCGAGTGTTAGGCATTCAATCCATATTTACGCACTTTTTCGACCAAGGTGGTACGTCGAATACGCAACTTTTCGGCTGCACGAGCCACCACCCCTGAAGCCTCATCCAATGCCTGTTGAATCAGCGACTTCTCCAAATTGGCTAAGTAATCCTTCAAATCGATGCCATTGACAGGCAGCAAGGCGGGCGAATCTAAGCCCTGGAGTCCTGGCGCGGCCGGCATGCCTGAGTCCATTGCCAAGAGATTCTCGTCAGTTTCTTCGACATGCCGATACTTCTTCGGCAGCTCTTTAACGCCAATCACATCGTAGGGATACATGATCGCCAAGCGTTCAACCAAGTTGGCCAACTCACGCACGTTACCGGGCCAGTCATGGCGACACAAACTCAGGATGGCCGCCGAGTTGAAGCGTATCGATCCGCGCTTTTCCGTCTCGATACGTGAAATCAATTCATTGATCAACAGCGGGATGTCTTCCACCCGGTCCTTCAGTGCAGGCATTTCGATGGGGAAAACATTAAGGCGATAAAACAGATCTTCACGAAAGGTACCCGCTTCGATCATATCCTCAAGATCCTTATGCGTCGCGGCAATAATACGCACATCGGTACTAATCGTTTTGTTGCTGCCGACACGCTCGAAGGTCTTCTCCTGGAGCACGCGCAAAATTTTGACCTGCATATTCAGGGGCATGTCACCGATCTCGTCGAGAAACAGCGTCCCCCCTTCCGCCAATTCAAAACGCCCCGCACGCGCAGTGAGAGCCCCCGTAAAGGCGCCTTTCTCATGACCGAACAATTCGCTCTCCAGCAACTCTGCTGGAATCGCACCGCAGTTAACCGGCACGAAAGGCTTGTTGCGCCGATGCGAATTGTAGTGCAGATTACGCGCGACGACCTCTTTGCCGGTGCCGGATTGCCCCGTGATGAGCACGCTGACGTCTTTATCTGCAACCTGTGCCATTAACTCGCGCACCACTTGCACGCCACGACTGGTGCCAATCAAACTACGAAACAATTCGACCTGACGCTGTTTGCCTCGACCGCTGGCAGCCGAATACTGGTCACGATAAACCTGTGCCCGATACAGCGCGTCCATGGTTTGGTTGTAGTTGGGTGGGTAGACTAACTGAGCGATGATTTTGCGCCGCAGGACTTCGTCCAACTCGTCAAGCTCGGACTGACCTAGCAGCAATACCGGCACCCCCTCATCCCACTCATCGAGACTCGCGAGAATGGGTGCCAAGGGACTTTTATCAGACCCCAAGAAAACCACACCGATGGGGGCCTCGGAGTCATTCTTGCCGTGAACGACCGTTTTCCAGTCTGCCAATGCAACGGTGTCCACATCCTCGCCCAAAAAACTCAGAACGACGTGCATATTACGCAAGATATCCGGGTTGTCATGCAAGACAAGCACCTTGGTTTCCTGTGCCATGGAATAAGTGACCTGCTTTTATCTAGGCGCCGTACCAGCGATTGTAGCGAGCGCGTTATCGTTATAAGGAGCAGCCTGCTGACACCGCAACAGCGCTGACAAAACAGGGGTTACCGCAGCTCGGCCCCCGATACAAAAAAGCGACAATGAAATGTCGCACTGGGAGAGAATTAAAGTCGTAAAACCGAAAAGAGTCAATAAAGTGACACGATCAGTTCATCAACCGCGTCATGAAGCCCAATCAGACAAAAGCTTGACACAAAAAGCTCGCGAACAAGAAAAACCTGCAACCACTATTCTTTGAACGAAGCGTTGAGATATACGTTGGCGGCCTTTTGATCACGTTTGAGCTGCTTTAGCTCGGCGGATATGGCCTCGCGGCTCGTCTCGGCGCTCAGTTTTAACGTGCGATAGCTGGCCGCTACCTTTTCCAAGAGCGCCTGAGCCGCTGCGTTTGGAACATTCGCGTTAGACAGCGCAACAAGCGCCTCGCGCACTTGTCCGTCCAGCTCCTGCAGCCGTTCAACATCATGCTCCATACATGCCTGCTCAAGCGCCTGCAGGCAGTTTTCGATTTGCGCGCGCAAGTGAGTCAATTCTTCCTTCCCTGCACTGTCTTCCACCGTACTCTCTCGCATAACGAACCTCCACCATTAACCGCCAACGCCTATAGTCCAAGGACCCGCGACGCAATCAGCCAGTGTCTAACCATTACCGCAGGCATCACTCAGCATTTACTTCTTGATACCTTCGATCGACAGTATCATCTCGACATCCTGCGATAGCGGGCCTAAGTCTTTCATTATATTGAAATCTTTCATTCGAAAACGCGTACGACCTTCAAACCCCACGCGCTGGCCGCCCCATGGATCAGGCCCCATACCAATACGCTCTACCTCCAGCACAACGGGCTTGGTGACATCTTTGAGTGTTAATTCTCCATGCACGCGCGCTTGGGTCTCCCCCAGCACCTCTATGCGTTTGCTGATGAACTTAGCACTGGGAAATTTTTCTACATGAAGGAAGTCTTCACTGCGCAGGTGCTTGTCTCGTTCTGCATGATTAGAGTCCACCGAAGCGGTATCGATGGTCATGGTTATCTTGGCGGATTCCGGCTGCTTCGGGTCATAAGTGAAATCGCCGTCAAACTTATTAAACCGCCCATAGAGCCAACTGTAGCCCAAATGCTGCACCCGAAACTGCACGAAGGCATGCGCGCCTTTTACATCAACTTGGTAATCCGCTGCTTGCACGGGTAGCGCGGCCAATAAGGCAACTAAAGCTAACGTGAGTCCAGTCAAAACGGCACGCGACTTGTTGGTTTTCATAGTTTTTCCCTCATTTACTTTTGCATTCTTGAACTATTTGGTTTTTCTCGCCCCAGCCTGGCCCAGCATGCGAAGCAGCGTGCTGTCACGATCGACAAGGTGATGCTTGAGCGCAGCCAAAGCATGTAACAACGCCAATATGACCAACGAATCGGTACTGAGTTCATGCACCTCGCCCGCCCAATCCTCGAGATTATCGATATCATCCAGCAAGGCCGGTAGCGTAAATAGCTCAAATACTGATATACCGCGACCATCCGCAGTGCTGATGAAGTAACCGCTAATCGCGGCGAGCAACATTAGCAGATAAAGCGCGCCGTGCACCCAAGTAGCGACTATGCGTTCCCATGCCTGATGCGAAACCAGCGCTTGCGGAGAAGCCTGCGTAAAGCGCCAAGCCAGCCTCACAACAATCAACAGTAACAGTATGACTCCTAAACTCTTGTGCCAATACGGCGCGGCGCGGTACCAGCTTGAGTAATAGTCGAGATCCACCATCCACCAACCCAAGCCGTACAAACCAAAAACCAGTACAGCCGTGAGCCAGTGTAAAACGATGCTCAGGCTTCCCCAGGTTTCGGTAGAGTTTCTTAGCATTGTCCTTATTACCTTGTTGCGCTCGCAATTACACGACTACGGCGCATCTACACGAATCGTATCGTAGTCAAAGCTACTGCTCGGCGCTGTCTTGGTATTTTTGCTTTCTGGCTTGGCCGGCGTCTGGGGCGTGGGTTTCACGATCGGCGCCAGCGCCGCGCCGCTGCCCGGCTTAGCTCCATTCGTCACTGAACGCCCTGCAGCCGTTCCGATCGGTGCGACGACCGCCGCAAATTTTTGGTTAAGCTGTTCATAGTCGCTTCGCAGTTGATACAGCTCTTTGCGCGCCTGATCGCGCTCGGCACTCAGTTTACTGACTGTCGCCGTCCGTTCATTCAGTTGTGCGGCAATGCGATCGAGCTCTTGCATCAGTTCTCGATTGCGCTTGACCAGCGCGTTGTACGCCGTCCCTCTCTCATCTAACTCCTTCGCGAGAGACTCTACTCTGCCTTCCATGCCATCCTGCATGCGCCCGATTAGATCGCGCGCTTGCTCCAATGCTTCAACCGTCGTTGTATTTTCCTCTTCCAGCTCTGCAATCTGCTTTTTTAAAGCTTCAACGATCTTACCGGTCAGATCCAGCTGGGTACCGGACTGCCCTGCCATCGCCTCAAGTTCCTGCAGACGAGCCTGCTGTTCGCTCAAAGCTTGCTCACGCCCACTCAAGGCTTCTTGGCTCGTCAATAATTCAGCCTCCAGACGCGCTTGAGTTTCCTGCAAGCCCTGCACTTCGACTTGCAACTGCTGCGCCAGCAGTTCCGCCTGCTGCTGTTGGCTTTGGCTCAACAAGGCTTGCTGATAATGGTAAAAAGCCAAAACCAGCAGCACCACCGCTACCAGCAATAGTACAATCCAAGCGATATTCAGCAGCAGATTGCGCCGTTTCAGGAAACGTATCCACTCCTGGGCATAATCATTGGCGCTCATACTCGGAGTCGGCGCGATGTTATCTGCCTCATTATTCATTTCACGATCCCCCAAAGTTTCCCTTGTTCATTCTATGGCCCTTGTGGATGAAGTATACGCGAGGAGTCACAACTGAATGGCAACTCCGACAGTCAAAATTATTGTCTATAACCATTGTGGTATTTACACTTGCGCTGTTGCACTCACACTATCATAGTGCTCTGATAACATTGCCAATGTACGCACTGCGGGCATCTATAGCGCGCCGATAATCATGCTTGTCACTGGCCCCCACTCCTCTTGCTGACCATAGGGAACCATGAGCGACCTCTATCTAAAATTAGCCCATTCGCCAATCACCGACCGCGTCATCGACTCATTAAGCTTGCCCCGCCCCCCGCTGCTGGAGAGATCGCCCAATGACAGTCTGAGCGGCCCCAAAGGCAACGTGTTGCTCGCCAGCCTGCATGGATCCACGATCGCTGCGAGTTTGGCTCAAGCCTTTAAGATAGACTCGGCCCTTTTATTCACCCCTTTCCAAGACAAGCAGACGAAGCGTTATTTTACCACTCAAATCAATCAACAAGCTGGCTTTTCTCCAAAATCGTTTAACTTTGACGATCCAACCCGCATGACATTCGGTTCGATCGTGCTTGATGTCAGCGGTTTGCAATCCGTGCGCAATCTCAAAGCGCTTTATGTTTTCTTCAAACGCGCCGTCAATCATTTAAAACCCAATGCCCGAATCGTCATAATTGGCATCGCACCCGATGCGATCGCTGATGTTGAAGCCGCTACGGCTGCTGCAAGTTTAGAGGGATTTACGCGCTCTTTGGCCAAAGAAACAGGCAAAGAAGGTGTCTGCTGCAACTTAATCCAGCTGGTCAATGGCGGTGAAAAACATATCGCGGGTCCGCTGTATTATTTATTGTCTGCCAAGTCGGCCTTTGTCACAGGACAAATACTACAAGTGGGCTCGACTCGAAATATGCCCCGCAAACTGAATTGGGAGTCGCCGCCTTTGCAGGGTAAGCTTGCTGTTGTCACTGGCGCCGCCCAGGGGATCGGCGCAGAAACCTGTCGCGTGCTGGCGCGTGATGGGGCGACAGTGTTAGCCGTCGACTTGCCTACCAAAGAGCACCAACTGAAGGCATTAAACGCGCAAATTGGCGGGCATACGCTGTGTCTTGATCTTGGCGATGCCAATGCCCCTGCGCAACTCGCCGCAACCCTATGCTCACAACTAGGAGTGATTGACATCTTGGTCCACAATGCAGGGATCACGCGTGACAAAACCTTGCGTAAAATGCCAGAGCCATTCTGGGATCAGGCGATCGACATCAATCTCAGCAAAATTCTGCAAATCAACCGGATGCTATTGGAACAAAAAGCCTTCAACACTCGCGGCAGAATAGTTTGTGTCTCGTCCATCGCGGGTATTGCCGGAAACTTCGGTCAGACCAATTATGCTGCAGCCAAAGCCGGGCTGGCGGGCTATGTTCAGGCTGCAGCGCGGCAAAGTGAAAATGGCATGACATTCAACGCCGTCGCACCTGGCTTCATCGAAACCGAGATGACTGCGGCGATGCCAATGCTGAACCGGGAAATGGGCCGTCGTGCCAACACGCTAAACCAAGGTGGACTGCCACTTGACGTGGCGGAGGCGGTCGCGTTTTTCTGCCACCCGGCCGCGCAGGCAGTCAACGGGAATGTTTTGCGGGTTTGCGGGCAAAGCCTATTAGGGCGCTAAGACCGCAGTCGAGTTCGTGGGCAGCACCAAACGATGCTGCGCACGATCGAGCACCAGCTGTGGATCAATTTTGACGTCATACCAATTGATACGCCAATCTAAATGGGGTCCGGTGGCGCGACCACCCGCTCCCACCTTCGCGATGGCTTGTCCCTGCACCACCTCCTCGCCTTCTTTCACCAGCACCTCACTTAAATGAATGAAGGTCGAGGAAACGCCGTAACCATGATCAACAATCAAGGTGCCGCCGGAGTAGAACATATCCGGATGGACTAAAGTGACGACCCCTGACATGGGTGCGGTCACCAAGGTTCCGACGGGCGCGGCATAATCCAAACCGAAATGGGGGCGCTGGGGGGTGCCATTGTACACACGCTGGCTACCATAGACCCCGGTGATCGGGCCTTTAAGCGGCACACTGAATGGCAAGGCGAAATCTTCACGAACGATGCGCCGCTGCCGCGCCTGATTGATCTGTTCCGTTTCTTGGCGAATGCGCTCCAGCTTGTCCGCGGAAGGCGTCACGGTTTGTTGAGGTACGCCCTCCACTCGCTGAATATTATATTTACGGGCACGCAACTGTAGCAGCTGCTCCTGGATTGTTTGCTGCCCCGGCAAACGCCAGCGCAAACGCTGCTGCAGCGCTTCGTCACGCCCAAAGCCCAATACGAATTGCCCCTTAGGAGTCAGTTCGATCGGCTGTTCGTTTAACCAAAGCTCGGCGCCCGGCGCGATCTGCCCCAGCAGTAGACTCCCTTGTGTCAACTCGCCAAACAATACCACGGTCGCCGCGACTTGCTGATCAGCATTCGCGGACACCGCCGATTCAGAGGTTGGCGCGGTCGCCAACACAACTGGAGACACCCAGCCGATGCTAAGTCCCAGGACAGCACACACAAGTTTAGGCCCTAGGCGCTTGATCATTCGTTGCTTCACTCTCATTTCGCGTCCTTCTCGTCCTTGCTGTCCTTGTCGTCTTCCGACTGAAGCGCTCGCAGGCGTTTAAACTTGTTCAGTATTTGCGCGAAACATGTTCCCTCCGCGAAACGTCCATCCGGCAGACGCTCGCCCGGGTGCTGACCCATGAGTAAGGTGAGTGCCTCGACGACCGTATGGACCGCATAAATCGCAAATTTTCCTTGCTTAATCGCCTCTCTAACCTCTCGATTCAGCATCAGATTGACGACATTGGTAGCCGGCACAATCACCGCTTGATTGCCATCCAACCCGAGAATTGAACAGGCGTCAAAAAAGCCTTCAACTTTTTCGTTCACCCCCCCCACCGGCTGAACTTCGCCAAACTGATTGACCGAGCCTGTGACCGCAAACCGTTGCTGAATCGGCAAGCCACTGAGCGAGGAGATCAGCGCGCAGAGTTCAGCCAATGAGGCGCTATCCCCGTCCACCTCACCATAGGACTGCTCAAACGCAATGCTGGCTGACAACGGCATACTTTGCTCTGGCGCAAACATCGAGGAAAGATAGGATGACAGTATCATCACACCTTTAGTATGGATACTCCCGCCCAACTTGGCGTCACGCTCAACATCGGTAATGACACCGTGGCCCGCATAACAGTTGGCGGTCACACGATTGGGTAAGCCGAAATCATGATCGCCGGTAGACAAGACCGACAGCGCATTGATTTGCCCAACCACCGCTCCCTCGACCGTCAACAGGGTGGCACCGCTGCGGATCGTGTCGAACATCTGGTCTTTGAGGCGGCTGACGCGCAGCGTTTGACTATCCAGAGCCCGTTCGACGTGCTGCGCACGAATCATATTGGCACCCTGCTCTTTGGCCCAATAGTTGGACTCGCGCAACAAGTTGGCGATATTCGAAGCATGCAATGACAGTTTATTCTGATCTTCGGCCTGCCGTGAGCTGTACTCAATCACACGAGCAATGGCATGGCGATCACAATGCAAAAAGCCTTTTTCATGCACCAGGCTGGAAATAAACTGGGCATAGTGCAACTCTGAACTTTCGCTGCGCGGCATTTCATTTTCAAAGTCGGCGGTGATCTTGAACAGCTCGCTAAACTCCGGATCGTAACGCTGCAACAACATATAGGTTTCACGATCGCCGAATAGCACAATCTTGATATCCAGTGGAATAGCTTCAGGCTCAAGAGAAATGGTTCCTGACAAGGTCAGCTCACGCTCCAATGCATTGATATGCAGCTCTTTCGAACGCAGGGCCCGCTTGAGACCATCCCACACGAAGGGTTGCTCGAGCACTTTTGTCGCATCCATCAACAAATAACCCCCATTAGCGCGATGCAGACAACCCGCTTGAATCAAGGTGTAATCAGTAAAGACGGTGCCTTTATAGGTCACATTCTCTACATAGCCGAAGAGCGTATGATAATTAGGATTCTCCTCCACCACGACCGGTTCGCGGCCGGCTTCATGATGCACCAGAACATTTACTTGATAACGCCGCGGCAACTTCTTGCTTAAAGTAGCCGACGCTAAGGCCTCTTGCTCTTCTTTCTCTTCCAAGAAAATGTCGATGTTCGCAATGATGTCTTTATTCATGAGCTCCAGATAATTGACCACCGCCGCTTGGGCTGAGTATTTGTCCTTGAGCGCACGAATCAAGTGTGAAGACACGCCGTTTACGATTTCCTCGTTCAACAAATCCTGTTTATCGGAAAACTCCTGTTCCCAGGCCGCTAACTTGCGCAATACATTTCTTAGTTTCGTTTCCAGGCGATTGATATCATCTTCAAACTTCTTTTGCTCCTCCTCACTTAGGGCATTGAAGCTTTCTACCGTATGCGGCTCATCCCCCGCCATCGCCGATAGGCGATAACCGCCCGGCGTTGTAATTGTCAATTTGATGCGTTTACGGCTGGCTTGCCGCGCGAGCTTCTCAAGCGCCTCCTCTTGTTTCGTTGCATACTCGTTCTTAAGCTTTTCAGAGCGCTCGAAATAGCTATCATTATCAAAGGCTTGTGGTATCGCCTTGACCAGGGTGAGCATTAATTTTTCGAGGTCTCGTTTAAAACCCATGCCCATGCCGACGGGCAACTTTAGTACCTTGGGTGACCGCGGCTCATCAAAATTAGCGACGTAACACCAATCAAATACCTCTCCGCGCGCACCCAAGTTCTGCGCCAAATAGCGCACTACCATTGTTCTTTTGCCGAGACCATTTCGGCCCACTGCATAGATGTTATAGCCCGTATCGCGCATCGCCATTGCAAAACGTACCGCCTCAGCGTCACGCGCTTGGCCCACGATTTCGTTCAGCGGCGGAAGCGATTTCGTCGAGGTAAAGGGGTGGGCGTGACAGGCTTTGTAAACCTGCGCTACATCAAGTGGCTGCAAAGCACTATTATTCAAAGAAAATTCCTCTGGCCCTCAAGACCGATGGTACAAAACACGCCCTCGCGTGCGGGGTTCAATTAAAAACGGAACAAGATCTCAATTCCGACCACTTAGTGCTTAATTTTTTTGCGCTGTGGTCGATAAAACTATAAGGACAAGCCAATTTTGTAAAGCTCATGCTTCAAGCGGTTGGTTTGCAGTAAAGGTACATCGGACTGTCCAGGAGTCTTCATGCTGACGCCACTCTCTCCCAATAGCACAAGTACCGCCGGCAAGTCGGGTCAGAACCATTCCACGCGTCGCGCCGTGGACGCAAGCGCTGCTGCAACTTCAGCTGCACCACGCCGCAATAACGACCGACGACTACGCCCTGATCGCCGTCGCCGTCAGGAGCCGCGCCAAGGGGAGGAACGTCGCCGTCGTAGGGACCGCCGTCAACCAGAACTACTCAATGCACGCACCGGTATGCCCGAAAGCATTTCAACCCGAACTGGTGGTATAATCGATACCACAGCCTAAAGCCTCGGCAAACGCCTTTATTTTCTTGATTTTTTTTGAGATTTGGGTTTAAGATCGCCGAGCAAACCTACTCAACAAACAGACAACGATAAGCGCATGTACAACGTTCGATTTGTTAATTGGGTTGATCGCCGCATTAAAAGGCGTCACAAAGCCCCGGATCTCGGTGTGACGCTCAAGGGAATTGGTTTTCGCAACTGGTTCAGGCCCGCATTAGCAGTCAATTGCGTCGACTTCAACCGCTATGGAATGGCTGTAGAATCGGAGCTTCCTTTTCGCCCGAGAGAACGACTCGCCGTGTCTTTTCGCGGCAAATATATTTGCAAGTCCGATGTCGAAGCGCAGGTTACCGAATGTGTACCGCTCAAGAACGGCAGCGGCTTTCGGGTAAGCTTGGTGTTTAGCTATACGTTAAATAATAAGAATTACTGCCGTCAGATTGATAACGCTTTGTCGCGTATCGAAAGCATCTACAACAGCCCCCACGAATCCATCAAAGCCGGTTAGCCCAAAGTTCTATACACCTACAGAATGCTTGATGCTTAGAACAGCTCGAGCTCTCCGGCCTCTTCTTTAACTGGCTCTAACTTCTCCAGATAGGTTGCATCCATCAAGTGGATGATTTGCTCTTCCACCAAAGCCATTGTCGGAAACAGCAAGTGGATATTGTCGGCATGAGAACAAGCGCCAGCGGCCGGTTTCATCATCGCACTCTCAGGAATCACTTTCATCCCGACGATCTCATCCACGATCACCGCATACACCTGATCAAGACTGGTCTGAAAGCTAATCACCGTCATCACCTCGTCAGGCGAGCGCTCGGCAAGCCCAATTCTTCGTCGCAGATCAATCACCTGCATCATCGTGCCGCCGAGCTCAGCAATCCCCCTGAAAATGCGCCCCTGATAAAATAGCCTAACCAGCTTCAGTCGTTTGGCATAGACGTTTCGAACATCCTGACAGTAAATGCCGAGAGTCAGTCCGGCTACGCGAGCCAGCAAATATTCCTGAGATTTCATTCTTGTAGCCTACACAATTCTGGAAAATACACTACGCCAGAGTGCAACCCGAAGGGAGAACACAAGAAAGCCTGAGAACGCAAAGCGACCCGACCTACAACAGACGACGCTCATCCAATTAGATTGAAACTAGCGGCTTGGACAGTGCTCTTCGGGGGGACAGCCGACCTCGAAAAAACACGGGTTCGAACATCAAAACGAACCGAACGAGCCCCGTCCTTGCGACTCACGTTAACTGCGGAAATAACGAACTTTCAGTATTATACACAAACAAAATTATAAATATATTTAAATATCGCTCTTAATAATATGTTTATTATGCTTTTTTATCGTTTCAATCTAAAAGGATTCTAGCGCTGAGCCCGCTCAGGACTCAGCGCCATCAGTGCGGAAATTCCACGCGCATCCGGCGCCCAAACCACCCCTTTTTCAGTCACTAAGACATCAACCAATGCCGCGGGTGTAACATCGAAAACGGGGTTGCAAGTGCCCACGTTTTCAGGCGCAATCAATTGTCCCATGACCTTTGTTAATTCACTGCCGTTACGATGTTCTATCTCGATCTGACTGCCGGAAGGCGTTCGCAAGTCGATCGTGCTGGAGGGTGCGACAACCATAAACTTGACTTTGTGGTGCCGCGCCAGGACCGCCAAACCATAGGTGCCAATCTTGTTGGCCACATCACCATTTGAAGTGATGCGATCGGCCCCCACAATCACCCACTTTACCTTCCCTTGCGCCATCAACCATCCCGCCGCGGCATCGGCATTAAGCGACACGGGTATCCCATCCTGTCGTAACTCCCATGCCGTTAGCCTTGAGCCCTGTAACCAAGGGCGCGTCTCATCGGCATGCACCTGCGAGATCAAGCCCTGCTGCCAAGCACTGCGAATGACACCTAAGGCCGTACCGTGCCCCGAGGTGGCAAGGCTTCCTGTATTGCAGTGAGTCAATACGGCAAAAGGCCTCACTGTCGAAGTCGCCAACACCTCCGCGCCCAAACGCGCCATTTCATAGTTACCCTCCAGATCTTCCCGGTGGATTCCTTGAGCGGCTGTTAGAAGAACCACAGGAAGGTCATTGGCGGACCGTTTGAGCACCTCTCGGCGCATAAGGGCAAGCGCCCACGCCAGATTCACCGCAGTCGGTCGCGCGGCAGCGAGTCGGTCGAGGTCTTGCAAGATAGCCTCAGGATTCGGACCGTGCTGCATCTCACTCAACACCGCGCCATAAGCTGCTGCGATTCCAATCGCTGGCGCCCCCCTAACCACCATCGCCCGGATCGCATGGATGACTTCATCAACAGTACGACACTCCAGGTAACGCTCTTGCAGCGGTAAGACGCGTTGATCCAATAGACGCAAGGCGTCTCCAACCCATTCCAGCGCTTTGACCCGACTCATCCACTTCACCAAATTAATTGCATTGAAAGGTCGCGAATTCTACTCTAACCGCCGGACAACGAAAAATCTGATATGTCGTAAAAATGCACGAATCCAGCACGCAAAACACCCCACCCATCGTCCTCTCCATCGCAGGCTCCGACCCCAGCGCCGGCGCTGGCATACAAACC
>JBFHRI010000008.1:0-24532 GCA_041591755.1 Oleiphilaceae bacterium | reverse complement strand
CGGTCGCCTTCATGAGACCGATTTCCGCAGTCAAGGCAGACCCCGCTCTCCCGGCGAACAGCAGCGCTGTCACGACAGGCCCAAGCTCCCGCACCAAGGTCAGTGCGATCATCTGGCCGACCGCTTGTTCGGAACCATAATCAACCAGAATGCTATATCCCTGGAGCCCGAGCACCATGCCGATAAACAACCCGGATACGATAATAATGACCAGGGACAGCACACCCACCTTGTAGATTTGCTTGACCAGCAGAGCCAAGCCTCTGCCACTCAAGCTTTGCCCAAACAAGGTGCGTAGGAGAAATATACCTGATCGTCCCAGGGTGCTGGCATAGGCGATTCCAAGTCCGCCGGTTTTTCGCAGGTAATCTAGCAAGTGAGGATCTCCAATGACCAAAAACGACGAAGCTTAACCCAGCAGCTCGGCCCGATAATCCCGGGCGGGATAGTGAAAAGGCACCGGCCCATCTGGATGGCCGTTGAGAAACTGACGCACGAAATCGGACCCTTCAGACTTTAGTTCCTCGGGCGTACCCGCCCCAATCACACGACCTTCCGCGATGATGACCGCGTAATCACAAATACTCAAGGATTCGGAAATATCATGGGACACCAGCACACTGGTCAAATCCAAGGCGTCATTAAGTAGTCGAATCAGCTGCACTAAAACGCCCATCGCGATGGGATCCTGACCAGCAAAGGGCTCATCGTACATAATCAGATCCGGATCCAGCACAATTGAACGTGCCAGTGCGACGCGACGCGTCATACCACCACTCAACTCAGAAGGCTTCAACTTTGCGGCACCACGCAAACCCACTGCATTGAGCTTCATCATCACGACGTCTCGAACCATGGCTTCCGGCAGATGGGTGTGGACACGCAGTGGAAACGCCACATTCTCATAGACACTCAGGTCGGAAAACAGCGCCCCGCTTTGAAACAACATGCCGATACGCTTACGAAACTCAAACAGCTGGCGCCGCCCCAGACGATGAATATTCTCACCATCCACTTCGACTGTTCCAGACTCTGGATAGAGCTGACCGCCAATTAATTTAAGCAGCGTCGTTTTCCCGATGCCGCTGGGCCCCATTATTGCGGTGACCTTGCCGCGTGGAATCTCCAAATTCAGACGATCGAAAATTTTGCGTGGTCCACGCGAAAAGGTGAGATCTTTTATCTTGATGAATGCGTCCACGTGACCAACCTAGGAGTTCTTGAGCCGAGCATTAAAATCCGGGCGCCTATTTAACCAAAGGGCTGTAGCAGAGTCGAGCCTGACGCGGAGATTCTTAGCCGCCAACTCAACTTGCATGCAGAGAGTGCATTCATCACAATGCAGAGCTTTGTAGCTTCGCCGTTGAGATTTTCCCCCAAGTAGGATCTTTGATGCTTGCCACTTTTCTCCCCTACCTAGCGATCATCGCCGGACTTGCTCTGTTGATTTGGAGCGCCGACCGTTTCGTTACGGGCTCAGTAGGACTGGCGTTAAACCTGGGCATGACACCCATGATGGTTGGCCTCACTGTCGTCGCGTTTGGCACCTCAGCACCTGAGCTAATTGTCTCGGGCACCGCCGCCTGGGAAGGTGCGGGAAATTTAGCCGTCGGAAATGCCTTGGGTTCAAATATCGCCAATATTGGTTTGGTGCTTGGCATCACCGCACTTATTTCTCCGATACCGGTACGCACTGCAGTGTTGCGCGTGGAATTCCCGGTACTTTTAATCGTCTCAATGTTGGCCGCCACCCTGTTTGTCGATGGCCGCCTCAACATGACGGATGGTGTCATTTTATTGAGCTTTCTCGCCATCGCAATGACCGTGATTGCTCGCATGCAACCCGAGGCCGTCGCCGATATTGACGAAATCTCGCATGGCGAACATCCCTCAACCGCCAAAGCCTTGCTGTGGGTGATCCTGGGTTTGACACTGCTGCTCGTCAGCTCAAAAATTCTTGTCTGGGGTGCGATTGATGTGGCACGCAGCCTGGGCGTCAGTGAACTAGTCATCGGGTTGACAGTGATTGCGATCGGGACCAGTTTGCCCGAGTTGGCGGCTTCCATAGCGAGCGCCCTCAAGGGACACCATGACCTCGCACTGGGCAACGTCATTGGCTCCAACCTATTCAATTTATTGGCAGTACTCGCCATCCCAGCGTTGATCGACCCGCCCGAATTCGAGGACAGCGTCTTCTACCGTGATTACAGTACCATGCTGGCGTTTACCTTCGGCTTAGCGATCATCGCCTACATCACTCTGGCACGCAGTAAGCCAGCACTGGGACGCCTTACTGGAACCATCCTTGTGCTTGGCTACGCTGCCTACTTGAGCATTCTTTATGTCCAATCTACGTAACAAACCGGCCGGTCGGATGAATCCAACACACCCACTGACTAATGAGCCGTTTCCACGTATCATGGCCACCACTTATTAATTCAAATGCAAAGCCATACGAGTAATGACAGAGTTCGACTTTATCCACAGTGGACGGCAAGTTGTAGCGATTGAGGGTCAGGCGATTGAGACCCTGGCCAAACATATAGACGCAGACTTCGCTGCGGCGTGCCAGCTCCTTCTGAACTGCAAAGGCCGCGTGGTTGTGACCGGCATGGGCAAATCTGGACATATTGCCAACAAGATCGCCGCCACCTTCGCCAGTACTGGCACCCCTGCGTTCTTCGTGCATCCGGGCGAAGCCAGTCATGGCGACATGGGGATGATCACGGGCGATGACGTGGTGCTGGCGCTCTCCAACTCAGGCAATACAGCGGAAGTCATTACTATTGTGCCCTTGATTAAACGCATGGGTGCCAAACTCATTGCACTGACCGGAAATCAAAAATCGGTCTTGGCAGAGCAAGCCGATATCCACCTGTTTATCGAGGTCAAGAAAGAGGCCTGCCCGCTGGGGCTGGCGCCAACATCCAGCACAACGGCCTCGCTGGTGATGGGCGATGCACTGGCCATCGCACTTCTGGAGGCGCGCGGGTTTTCTAAGGAAGATTTTGCGCTTTCGCATCCAGGAGGCAGCCTGGGTCGCAAGTTGCTGTTGAGGGTCAGTGATGTCATGCACACCGACGCGCGTATTCCGAGCGTACCCTCTGGCACACGAATCTCAGAGGGCTTGCTGGAAATCTCGCGCAAGGGATTCGGGCTTACGGCGATCGTCGATGGAAACGGACTGTTGGCCGGGCTTTTTACCGACGGCGATTTGCGGCGCACACTGGACGCCAAGATCGATCTCATCAACACGCCAATCGACCAAGTCATGACGCGCAACTGTGTCACCATACGCAAAGAAGCGCTGGCAGTCGAAGCGCTGAACCTGATGGAAAGTAAAAAAATCACAGGCCTACTCGTGACCGATGAACAGCGGCATGTAGAAGGTATTATTCATATGCACGACCTGCTACGCGCAGGGGTGATTTAATAGGCGCAGACGAAACCAATGAGTCTTAACAAACTGACCGGGAAAGCACGAGGTATCCGCCTGTTGGCCCTGGATGTCGACGGCGTCCTGACCGATGGCCGGCTTTACTTCAGCGCCCAAGGCGACGAAATCAAAGCGTTCAACATTTTG
Organism: Oleiphilaceae bacterium; assembly: GCA_041591755.1. Taxonomy (GTDB): domain Bacteria; phylum Pseudomonadota; class Gammaproteobacteria; order Pseudomonadales; family Oleiphilaceae; genus JBFHRI01. Next base: position 20,949 of record JBFHRI010000008.1, on the reverse strand, counting down.
GATGGTCACGGGATCAAAATGCTGCTCAGCGCGGGCATCGAAGTGGCGATTATCACCGGGCGCAATTCACCGCTGACCGCCCGCCGCGCCAAAGATCTCGGTATCAAACACCTGATGCAAGGTCGCGAGGATAAGAAAACCGCGTTACTTGAATTAACTCAGGCATTGGAGATCGGCCTCGAACAAGCCGGCTACGTGGGCGATGATTTGCCGGATCTGGGTGCCATTCGCGCAGCTGGGCTGGGCATCTGTGTCGCCAATGCGCATCCCACCCTGCTCGAGCATGCAGACTACTGTACCCGACTCAAGGGCGGCGAAGGCGCCGTCAGAGAGGTTTGCGATATGATTCTGAAAGCCCAGCATCTGTTAGATGAGCTAACAGCTCGCTATCTCTGATTCGCGTCGCCAGGTCAAACGTTCAGTAATCATGCACTATAAAGCCACCCCACTCTTTCTGATGACTCTGTTAACCGGACTGATGATCTATATTCTGAAAGAACATACCTTGTCCGGCCCCGACGAAGTCGAGTCAACCAACACCGCTCGAGCTAATGTCAGCTCGGTAATCACGGCCGCGGACTTTCGCCAGTATCATCCCAGCGGCAAGCTCGCCGCACACATTCAGAGCCAACGCGCGACACATTACACCGACTCCAATTCAATCGAGTTTGAACGTCCGTTTATCAAGCTCTATCCTGCCCAAGCCAGTGGCTGGACGGATCTGGAGTCGCAATCAGGGCTGTGGTGGCTGGACCAGCAGATTTTGACCTTAACCGGCAACATCGTGCTCACGCAGCAGGATGATCAATCCGAACCCGTAACAGTGATGAAAACTGAAAGGCTAAGCTACCGACAAATCGAGAACTTTATCTCCACCGACCAAGCCGTTACTATCACGCGCGGCCAGGCGCAAATTCGCGCCGTCGGACTCAACGCCGATCTGGAAAAAAAACGTATGACCCTGCTGTCTGATGTCAGAGGACGCTATGAACCCACTCCGTGACACCCCCTGCCGATGGCCCCTGCTGTGGGTCCTGTTGCTGAGCTACATGGCATCCAGTGCGCATGCGCTGGATCCCAACAGCACCGAACCGATTACGATCGAGTCGGACTCAGTGGTCTTTGATGATCAAAATGGATACTCCAAGTACCAGGGTAATGTGATAATTCGACAAGGCGATAGCCGTCTAGAAGCCGAAGAGATTACGGTAAAAGTCGCTAACCGTCAGATTGTCAGCATCGAAGCACTGGGTAAACCGGCACACTTCGTCGAAACTGATGCTAAGAAAGTTGAGACTCACGGCTATGCCAACACCATCGAATATATTTCTGAAACCGCACTGCTGACATTGCAGCGTAATGCGCGACTGCTGCAAGATGATCACTCCTTTAGCGGTGACACCATCCTGTACGACGCACGGCGGAAATCGATTCGTGCCAGCGGCAATAAACAGGTAGGCGAGCGGGTCAAAATTCGCTTCCAACCCTCTGCCTCCAATCGCAGCACCACAAGCACGGACGCCCCTGCCCCTGAAAGCGCAGATGCAGAACCCAAAAAGGACAAGGATGACATAGACTCGAACGGTCAGGAACCAACACCGACACCATGAAGATTCTGAAAGCCGCTCACCTCGCCAAGGCCTACAAGAAGCGCAAGGTGGTCATCGACGTTTCAATCGAAATCGCGACCGGCCAAGTAGTTGGATTGCTAGGCCCAAACGGTGCCGGCAAAACCACCTGTTTTTATATGATCGTTGGCCTGGTGAAACCCGATCAGGGCCAGATCAGCATTGATGACCGCGACATCACGCACCTCCCTATGCATGGTCGCGCCAAAGCAGGACTGGGTTACCTACCCCAAGAAGCGTCGATCTTTCGCAAGCTTAGCGTCAAAGATAACCTCCTCGCAGTATTGGAGATTCGTAAAGATCTCAATAAGCGTCAGCGCTATGAAAAAATGGAGCAATTGCTCGAAGAGTTCCACGTGACCCACATTCGAGATAGCCTTGGCATGGCCCTTTCCGGAGGCGAGCGACGGCGCGTCGAGATCGCGCGAGCACTTGCGATGGAGCCGGATTTTATTCTGCTTGATGAACCTTTCGCGGGTGTCGATCCGATCTCTGTGAGTGACATCAAACAGATTGTGATTCATCTGAAAAACAAGGGGATCGGGGTATTGATCACAGATCATAATGTGCGAGAAACCTTGGATATTTGCGAAAAGGCCTATATCGTCAGCAGTGGTTACATCCTTGCTTCGGGCAATGCCGAGGAAATTTTGGCCAATGAAAAGGTACGCGAGGTCTATCTTGGCCACGCCTTCCGTATGTGACAGAGCGACACGACTTGACCCAGAACATTGCAAGCAAGACCCCGGCTGTTTTATGTTTACGTAAATACACGTTAATTCGTTTCACAGCACAAAAGCTTGTGCACTACACTTTAAACAATGCGATCAAAGCGGCATTTACAGCCTACATAAAAGTGAGAATAATCTTTTTAAAACAACTTGTTATGGTGGCACCATTTAAATGGTAATGAAGGCATCGCTGCAACTCAAACTTGGCCAACAACTGACGATGACCCCGCAGTTGCAACAGGCCATTCGACTGCTGCAACTCTCTACACTCGACCTGCAACAAGAGATCCAGGAAGCATTGGAGTCCAACCCAATGCTTGAGGTATCCGAGGACGACTACGAGGGCTCTGAAGACAGTAATTTTTCCAATTTGGATGGCGAAGCCTCTGAATTCGCGAGCAGCGCGCGCGAGCAGGAGCTCATCCAAGAGCGTATTGAGCGAGAAGACAGTAAGCCCGAGCTGCACGAAAGCGAGCGCGAAGAGTGGTCTAACGAAATCCCAGAAGATTTGCCCGTTGATACCGCGTGGGACGATATTTACCCGACCAGCTCCTCCAGTGGTAGTGGCTCGGATGACGAGAGCGACTCAGACTTCGAAAGCCGCAATTCTCCCAGTGAGACCCTGATCGATCATCTGCACTGGCAGCTCAATCTGACACCGATGTCGGAGCGTGACCACCACATCGCTTTGTCGATCATTGACGCAATCAATCCCGACGGTTACTTGTCATGCTCGCTTGAAGAGCTGCACGAAGGCTTATTCGACACCGATGACACCGACCCGATCGAGCTCGATGAGGTTCAAGCCGTGCTGAAGCGGGTTCAGCACTTTGATCCTCCTGGCGTTGCAGCGCGAGACCTGCCCGAGTGTCTACTGATCCAACTGAATCAACTGCCGAAAGATACGCCTTGGGTGAACCAAGCGCGCTTGGTGGTGAGCCACTATCTGCACCTGCTGGGCAACCGCGACTATGCGCAACTGTTGCGACGCTCGCGATTGAAAGAAGAGGATTTGAAGCAGGTTATTCTGTTAATCCAGTCGCTCAGTCCTCGACCCGGTGAAACCCTGATCGAAGCAGAGCCCGAGTATATCGTGCCTGATGTCGTAGTGAAGAAAGTGAACGGTCGCTGGCGCGTCGAGCTGAACGCCGAAGTGGCACCCAAATTGCGCGTGAATAGTGGCTATGCCTCGCTCATCAAACGCGCAGACTCCAGCACCGACAACACATATCTAAAAGACCAGCTGCAAGAGGCCAAGTGGTTCATTAAGAGCCTGCAGAGTCGCAACGAAACCTTACTTAAAGTGGCGAGTAAAATCGTTGCTCACCAACAAGGTTTTTTGGATTATGGCGAGGAAGCCATGAAACCGCTGATTCTGCATGACATTGCACAGGCCGTGGAAATGCATGAATCCACTATTTCGCGTGTGACGACGCAAAAATATATGCATACGCCACGCGGTATTTTCGAACTGAAATACTTTTTCTCCAGCCATGTCAGTACCGACTCAGGGGGAGAATGTTCTTCGACGGCAATTCGCGCTATTATCAAGAAGCTTGTTGCTGCCGAAAACCCGAAAAAACCTTTAAGCGATAGCAAAATTGCCGACCTCCTGAAGGATCAGGGGATCAATGTTGCACGCAGAACCATTGCCAAGTATCGCGAAGCGATGCTAATCCCACCGTCAAACGAACGTAAACGTTTGGTTTGACGGCATACGGCAGCCTCAATCGGACGGTTGAGGCCGGTACCACGGAGCGATTGGTTCGCTCGGTACGGGGTTATTCCATAAATCGATAGGAGTGAATTATGCAGCTAAATATTTCCGGACATCATGTCGATCTGACCGATTCCTTGAAAGGCTACGTCGATAGTAAGTTGCAAAAGCTGGAACGACATATCGACGGCATCACCAATGTTCAGGTCACGCTCGCAGTGGAGAAGTCCCGACACAAGGCTGAAGCCACACTCCATGTCAGCGGTGCCGATATACACGGTACAGCCGAGCAGGACGACATGTATGCAGCGATCGACCTGCTGGTTGACAAGCTGGATCGTCAGATTCTCAAGCATAAAGAAAAACAGGTTGCCCGCTCGCAGGGCGCCTGATCCGCAACGTATCACCTGGAAGCCTGGACACAATGGCGCTCACGGCAATTACCATTAACTCTATACTCACGCCCGAACTGACAGTCTGCGGATTGTCAGCGGGCAGCAAGAAAAAAATCCTGGAAGAGGTCGCTCGACGCATTGCCGAGCGCTATCCCGACCTGGATGAAAACAGCATTTTCGATACACTCATCGCGCGCGAGCGCTTGGGCAGTACCGGTATTGGCCAAGGGATTGCGATCCCGCACAGTCGGCTGGCTCGCTGCGATCACACCATCGGTTGTTTGTTCACCTTGGCGGAAAAGATATCCTTTGACGCCATCGATAACGAGCCGGTGGACATTCTGTTTGTTCTGGTGGTCCCCGAGCAGGCGACCAACGAACATCTAGAATTGCTGAGTCAGATTGCAGAACGCTTCAACGATGTTGCTTTCTGTAATCGACTGCGCGAGTGCAACAACGATGAGAGTCTGTTTCAAACCTTTATTGCAGGCAACTGAGTCAACCAAGCTCAGCTCGATAAATCGGCAAAAACAAAGCGAACCGGGTTATGAGACTCGTTATTGTGAGCGGCCGCTCAGGCTCAGGAAAAAGTACCGCACTCAATGCGCTCGAAGATCTCGAGTTTTACTGCATTGATAATTTACCAGCGGGTCTACTTCCCGAATTGTGGCGTGAATCTGCGGGCAGCAATGACCCGCGGATGCAGAAGGTCGCGGTCAGCATCGACGCGCGCAATTTGGAGTCCGGCATCCAGAAATTCCCCGAGTTCTACGAGCGCTGTCGAGAGCAGAGAATCGATATCGATATTTTATATCTCGATGCGAGCAACGAAACCTTGCTGCAGCGGTTCCATTCGACGCGGCGCAAACACCCACTAAGTGGTCGCGGGCGATCGTTAAAAGAGGCGATAGAAAAGGAACGTAGTTTACTCGAGCCCATCGTAGCAAAAGCCGACTTGATCATCGACACGAGCGCGCTCACCTTGTATGAGCTGAGGGACTTGATCAAGTTCAGAATTGCTGGCCGCACCACGCAGGATATCGCGATTTTGTTTCAATCCTTTGGCTTCAAGCATGGCGTGCCCAACGATGCCGACTTTGTTTTTGATGTGCGCTGCCTGCCCAACCCATATTGGGATCCGAGTTTGCGGCGCTTCAATGGCCTGGATAAAGAAATCGCCGACTTTTTGGAAGCGCAGTCAGAAACCGCAGAAATGAAGCAGGACATTATTCGCTTCCTCGACAAATGGCTGCCCGCTTTCAAAGGCTCCAATCGTAGCTATCTCACTGTCGCCATCGGCTGTACCGGCGGGCAACACCGCTCAGTTTATTTATGCGAACAAATCGGCCGCCACTTTAAACAACAGGATCCGAATATCCAGATTCGTCACAAGGAACTGCCGAACATTCCAAGCGTCGACAGTGAGCACTAATTTTCCCGGGAATCCCTCATGGTTTCAGCAAATATAGAGATCATCAATCAGCTTGGTTTGCACGCCCGTGCAGCCGCTAAATTGGTGAGCACCGCCACCCGCTTCAACGCGCAGATTCGCCTGATCAAAGGCGAAAAAGCGGTCGATGGTAAAAGCATTATGTCTGTCATGATGCTGGCTGCGAGTTGCGGCACCACGATTACGATTCAAGCCGATGGCCCCGATGAAGACGCCGCGCTTGCCGACCTGACCACTTTGGTAAACGATCGCTTTGGCGAGGCTCAGTAAGCCCCCTCCCCCACTTAACTTTCTGTTTATTAAGGCGCTTCGCCTGTGAAAGCCACCGCCATTGGTCTATAATCTGTTCGCTGCCATCACGACCCTGCGCTTCGCTTTACTGGGAAGCGCGATTAAATAAACGCATTAGGGCAGCGATGTTCTCGCTCGGCTTCAGCGTGTCTAACGTTAGCATTCGGCCGTCATATAGAGTGCGAACACCATTCTCTCGTTGGCTCTTCCATTAATGTTTCAGGTGCTTCATGAGCTCTCAGTACGCGGGTGATCAAGCGAACAAGACGCTGCAAACGATTACAGAAGCTCTTGAAAGCGGTTCGTTCAAACAGGCTGCTCGCATTATCAATAAAAGCCTGGAGCCGAGCGATATTGCCCACCTCATCGAGTCCAGCCCACCCCGTGAACGGGGGGTACTCTGGAAACTGATCGACCCCGAATTACGTGGGGAAGTTCTGCAATACCTTAAAGAAGATGTGCAGGCCTACTTCCTGAGTAAGCTGAACACGCAAGAGGTCGTCAGCGTCACTGAAGACTTAGATACCGACGACATCGTCGATATCCTGCAAAACCTTCCTGAGGCGGTCATCGAAGAAGTATTGGAGTCGATGGACAGCCACGATCGCCAGCGTGTCGAAGCGGTTCTGGCCTACGCCGAAGATACCGCTGGCGGACTGATGAACACCGACACGGTGACCATTCGCGCCGACATTACGATCGACGTCGTGCTGCGCTATCTCAGACGACACCGTTCGCTGCCTGACATGACCGATAGCCTTTTGGTCGTCAGTCGCAAGGATGAGCTGGTCGGCATTTTACCGCTGACCAAAATGTTGGTCTCGAGCACGAGCGCAACGGTACGTGAGGTGATGGAAACCGATATCACGACTATCAATGTGAATACACCCAGCGTCGAGATTGCTAAGATCTTTGAACGACAAGACTTGGTTTCTGCACCCGTGATTAATGACAACGGGGTATTGGTCGGTCGTATTACCATCGATGACGTGGTCGACGTGATTCGCGAAAACGCTGATCACTCATTGATGAGCATGGCTGGCTTAGATGAGGATGAAGACACCTTCGCTCCCATTCGCCAAGCGGCCAAAGGTCGTGCAGTCTGGCTCGGAATCAATTTAATCACTGCATTCGTCGCCTCTGCGGTGATCGGCATATTTGAAGACACCCTGCAACAGGTGGTCGCTCTCGCCGTTCTCATGCCCATCGTCGCCAGCATGGGAGGAATTGCGGGTAGCCAGACATTGACGCTAGTAATTCGTGCGATGGCCGTCGGACAAATTAGTGCCAGCAATCTACGCTGGCTCCTCAACCGCGAGTTTCTCGTCGGTATTATCAATGGTTTATTGTGGGCTCTGGTCGTCGCATTGATCGCAGTACTATGGTTTGGAGATCCCGCGATTGGTGCAGTCATTGGTGCCGCCATCATCATAAATTTAATGGTGGCTGCATTGGCCGGTACGGTTTTACCCATATTTCTTAAGTCACGAAATATTGATCCGGCACTCGCCAGCAGTGTTATTCTCACGACCATCACCGACGTCGTGGGTTTTCTGTCTTTTCTTGGATTGGCGACGCTGGTATTCGCCTGATTCACTCACCCCCTCAGAGCCGGTAAAAGATGATGCAAGAATACGACGAATTCGCTGACGACGAACTGCCAGAAGCAGAGCTTGGCCCTAGTAAAACCCGGATGAAAAAGGAAATGGCCGCGCTGCAGGAGATGGGCAAAAGGCTAACCGAGTTGAACCGCGCCCAGTTAGAGAGTATCGAAATGAGTGACGCCTTGCGTCGCGCAATCGAACAGGCGCAGGCGCTAAAAGCCAGAGAAGCGATACGTCGACAGTTACAATACATCGGCAAATTGATGCGCAATGAAGAGGTCGAGCCCATTCGGCAACGATTGGACGAGATGGACAGCAGCAGCCAAGCCTTTGCCAATACCCTCCACCTGGTAGAAAATTGGCGCGCCCGACTGATCGGCCCTGACCACCAGCAGGCGCTGACCGACTTTATTGCCGAATACCCTCACTGCGAGATTCAAACCTTACGCCAATTGGTGCGCAAAGCGCAGCATGACGTTTCAACACAGAAGAACAGCGGCGCCGGGCGCAAGCTGTTCCAGTTTATACGAGAGCTGACACAGTCAGGTGAATGAGAGCGCAGCGCCACTGCCCGCCCCTAGGGACGCAACTCACCCCACATATCGTACTCATCGGCATCTTCAATGGTGACTTCTACCCAGTCCCCTGCCTTCAAGTGTGTAGCGCCATCGATAAATACGTTGCCGTCAATTTCAGGGGCATCAGCGCGGCTGCGAGCCACCGCGCCTTCCGGCGTGACCTCGTCGACCAACACTTGCTGTACCGTACCGATCTTGCGAGCCAGGTTCTCCGCGCTAATACGTGCCTGTAATTCCATGAAGCGCTGCTGTCGCTCAAGCTTGACTTCTTCGGGCACCGCACCCGGCAGCGCGTTGGCTTTGGCACCAGCGACTGCGGAATAGGTAAAGCAACCGACACGATCCAAACGCGCTTCTTCCAAGAAAGCTAGCAAGTGTTCAAAGTCCTGCTCAGTTTCACCCGGAAATCCCACAATAAACGTACTGCGCAGAGTTAGATCAGGACAAACACTCCGCCAAGCCTGAATGCGCTTTAGATTGTCTTCGCCCGCGGCAGGACGCTTCATCGCCTTGAGAACGCGGGGGGAGGAATGCTGAAATGGGATATCCAAGTATGGCAAGATCTTACCCTCAGCCATCAGAGGGATAATTTCATCGACATGAGGATAAGGGTAAACGTAATGTAAACGTACCCAAACACCCAGCTCTCCCAGGGCTTCGCAAAGTTCGTACATGCGCGTGCGCACAGGACGCCCCTCCCAGAAGGAGGTGCGGTACTTGAGATCGACTCCATACGCGCTAGTATCTTGTGAAATGACTAGCAGTTCTCGCGTACCGGCGGCAACCAAGCGCTGCGCCTCGCCCAATACGTCACCGGCGGGGCGACTCACCAACTTACCTCGCATATCGGGTATGATGCAGAAACTGCAGCTATGATTGCAGCCCTCAGAGATTTTTAAGTAGGAATAATGACGCGGAGTTAGTTTGATCCCCTGTGGAGGCACCAAATCGACATAGGGGTCATGCTGTGCAACGGGGGGCAACCACTGATGCACCGCGCCGACCACCTCTTCATATGCCTGCGGACCGGTGACGGCTAATACCCCTGGATTTTGCGCGCGAATGAGATCAGCGTCATTACCTTTTCCCATACAGCCGGTAACGATCACTTTACCGTTCTCTTTCATGGCTTCAGCAATCGCATCCAAGGACTCCTGCTTGGCAGAGTCAATAAAACCACAGGTGTTGACGACCACGACATCAGCATCGTCATAGGACGGCACCACCTCGTATCCATCTAGGCGCAGCTGCGTCAGAATACGCTCTGAATCTACCAGCGCCTTGGGGCATCCCAGACTCACAAAACCAACCTTGCCTGAAGTACTCATCACCACCTCTGAGGGCATACAAAAATTCGGCGCATCATACCGGAAATTCTCTTCTTTCGCGAAACCTGCACAATGCGTGCGCTATGTCTCATTGCAAGCGGAACACCATCACGGCATTGCATTTCGTTGCAGGAAATCACATTAATGAAGTGGTTAACTGCGAACTAAAGGTCAAAGATGAGATCAGCATATATTGTAAACTCATATTTAACATACGAACTCATAGGCCAGTCATGTCGTTAGCGTTGTGTCACTGGTCCACGGTATGCAGTTATGAAAAGAAATTTGATTTACCACACCCATGTCCCGGTGGTCGCACAGAAGCGGCACTACAGCTATCTTGCCAACCACAAGGTGCATCTTAGTACGCTGAGTCGAGACGGATTTTCGATTACTTGCGAGGCTGAAACACTGCGCGCCTTGCTGCCCAATACGCGCGGGATTTCGCCCAAAACACCGGTTAATTTTTGCTGTCAAATAAGTTTGCAAGGTTTGGCGAGCGAAATTCTCACCCAGTGTGAGGCTTATGCGATTCGTCGGCTTTCTCGCTCAGAGTTTCAAATGAGTTTGAAATTTGCCGAGCTGGACGAAAGGCAAGAACGCATGATTAATGCGTACATGGACAGACAACTCAATGCGAGTGAGGCCTGTGAGAGCGTTCCCATTGAGGCCCCGAGCAGCGTCGTAGAGACCTTAGAGCCCCTTACTCCTGCCCGGAAGATAAATCGCGCAGCCTAGAGCACGTGGTTGCGTTCCACTCAGGCGAGCTTTTCCGCAAGGCCGACGAAGTACTGCCGTTGGCCCACTAGGGCCCGTTGATAATTAAACGGTCACTGCCTCATGCAAGATTGGCACGTCATCCTGGCGATGCTGAGATAAGGCGGTGACAAGTTCCGCTTCGGGACGCGATATGCCACAACTATCCATGAGATCCTCCACGCCCGCACCTAAACTCACCAAGCGCATAGCCTCAGCATACGAGATGTTAATTGGATCATTTTTTTGCATCACCTCAAACTGCGACTTCAAGGCATCCAAGCGATCCTCAATCGACAAGGCCTTGCGCCCAATGCCCATAGAGCTGTTACCCAGTGCTCGCACCTCCTTGCTGAGCTCATCCACCAAACCCGTGAGATAAGCTTCGGTTTGTTTAATCTGCCGCTTTGCGCGCAGCACATAGACCACCATTACAGAGGTCACGACCAAAGAAACCAACGCCAGAATTTCAGCTGCCAACATGATAATCGCCTACATTGCTATAAAGTTGAAATGATCATTTTGGAAGGCTGCGCAAATCTTAGAAGGCCGCCATTTCGGCCCACTCTTCTTCTGACAGCATCTTCTCGAACTCGACCAATATTATCAGTTCGCCATTTTTATTACATACGCCCTGAATAAAACGTGCGCTCTCTTCGTTACCCACATTTGGCGCACTTTCGATCTCCGACTGGCGAAGGTAGACCACTTCCGCCACTGAATCGACCAAAACGCCGATTACTTGGCCTTCAATTTCGAGAACCACAATTCGCGTTTGCTCACTCACGTCGGCTTGCGGTAGCCCGAACCGGGTTCGCGTATCAATAACGGTCACCACATTGCCCCGTAAATTAATAATGCCCAGCACATAGTTGGGAGCCCCCGGAACCGGAGCAATTTCGGTATAGCGCAAGACCTCTTGAATCTGCATCACATTGATGCCGTAGGTCTCATCATCAAGTCTGAAAGTCACGTACTGAAGCACCCTGTCTTCGGTCGCGTGACTGCTGTGTCCTGTACTGGAAGCCATATTACTGAAACCTCATATCGGCTTTTAAATGATCTGACGTGGTTACGCCATTTTGGCAAGTCTACTTACTATAGAACACAACTGCTTGCACGCCAGTACATGTCACGTAGAAGTCAGGCGCACTTAATGCCGTCGCGTTCGAGCCTCCTGCGTAAGCATCATGGCAAGCTGGTCTACGTCCAGCAGTGCACACATATGCTCAATGACTGTGCCGGCCAACCAGGGGCGCTTGCTTCTCTCCGTACGCCAACGCACCTCGTCGGGATAGAGATTGATCGCTTGTTGCACATTGTCAGTCGCGATTCCCCAGTTCGCATCGCCCAGCCTGATCACGAAGCGATAGCCCTCACGGACGGAGGGTACCCAACGATCAGGCATCACCCATTGCGCCGTATCGACGACTTGGACATTCCTCTCCCCGACTCGGTAGAGCCCCATAAACCAAGAAGCGCGTCCCACTAAAGGCGTGAGCTCTTTGTCCAACTTGTAAATCGCCCCTAACGAAACCAGTGGCACGGCTAGGGTCAAGCCTGCGACAGAAAATAACAGGCATTCAAAGCGCGATTGGGCCCACTGCGGCCGCGCATTTCCGAGCCCTGCACCGCCCTGAGCACCTCTCTGTACAGGCGTGTCGGCTACCCGTTCTATTTGTTGTTTTTTCGGATCTTGACCTTTAGGTGTTTGAATAGGCTGAGCCAACACAGGCTTGGCCTCGACCACAATCGGTGAAGTCTCTGCGGTGGTGCTGGGAGAGATGATCTCGGTGGTTTGCTCTGTTGCAGGTTCGCTTACTACAGGGGCTGGTTTGGGCATGGCTGCCGGCAATACCGGTTGAGCAAATAGATTGGAGGCCAAACGACGCTCTTCTAATTGCAATGCGGCCGTTTTCAACATTGTACGGCGCGGCTCTGCTGGCTCGGTTGCGGGCAGGCTGTCGCGATGCTGCTCGCGGGCCTTGATGGTGATCGGATTCGCTCTGGCAGACTTCATTTCGTCACGCATCGACTGAGCAACTTCTGATTCCGGCGCGACGGGCGGGCGAGCACTCAGCGAGACGCGTTTCGCTTCCTGCTCAGCCTGCTCAACCAGGGGCTCCAAAGGGCTCTGCGCAAGTGAGCCCAAGAGCTCATTGAAAAAGTCCTCCATCGCCTCCTTCGCACCGGATCTGCCTGCTTTGTTCGTTTCGTCAAACTTCACAAAATACACCTATGCGTGAAGGTGGAATACACTACAATCCAAGCGCTGATGTCGCGGCCACTTAAACCAAGCTATTTGCATGTTTCGCCCCACTCTTCATGGCCTCTCCAGACCCTTTCCTCAGGCGGCAACACGACTCATCTCTTTCAAATTCTCCAACAATTTTCGGTAAGCGCGTACGCCGTGCGTCTCAGCGTCCAGCATCGATGGCACAACACCTGCCGCACTGGCATCGCGGAACTTCGTGTCGACTGGCACGGCATAACGCCAGACCGCGTCTCCCCAAGTTTGTTTGATAAGCTTCAAACTTTGCATGGAGGCCGCGGTACGTCGATCAAACATGGTTGGTAAAATCATATAACTTAAGCCGCTACGCTGAGACTTGATCACCATGCTCAGCGTGTGCATCATACGTTCGAGTCCTTTAATCGCCAAAAATTCAGTCTGCACCGGAATAATCAATTGCTGCGCCGCTGCCAGTGAGTTGATCATCAAGACACCAAGTGAGGGCGAGTTGTCCAGTAATACGTAGTCGTACTGATCCCACAGCAATGCCAGGGTTTTGCTAATAATCAGTCCCATCCCTTCAACACCGACCATTTTTCGCTCAAGTGTCGCCAACGCGGTAGAAGCGGGTAAAATATCTAAATTGGGGCAGGTGGTCGCTGTAATTAATTGCTCGGGTAAGCCTTCAGGAACTTTGCCCTGATGCATGAACAAGTCAAAGGCACTATGCTCGATTGAGTCTGGGTCAAACTTGAAATAGCTAGTCAAACTCCCATGCGGGTCCAGGTCCATCATCAACACACGCTTACCCTGCTGCGCCAATAATCCGCCCAACGCCACAACACTAGTCGTTTTGCCGACGCCACCTTTTTGGTTTGCGATTGCCCAAATTCTCACCGTTAGTTCCCCTAATCTACTTATTTACTTAAAACGTTCCAGCTGATCTGCTGGTGTATGTCTACACCTGCACCGTTTCGCGCTTCCGTGCTTTTGCATCAAACAGTTGCTGATGAAGTGCGGACCCACTCACTGTTGCAGCCCTAAAGCGGAAGACTTCTGCCGCAATTCTGACAGTGCACTAGTCAAAGCACAAGATATGCCAATCCAAGCGAGATGGAGAGTATGGAAAGGAGGCATTGTCCCAATAAATACAATCGATTAACGATAAAACTTGAGGACGATGTGAAGACTGCAACTTAGAAGCGGCGTGGTTTAACGAACCAAACTCTGACGTAGATCGGTTTTTTTAGACACCAGCAAGACCACTCGGCGATTCATCTTGCGCCCCTGCGATGTGTCATTGCGAGCGATTGGGTTGAACTCACCGTAGCCCATGGCGGCCAAGCGCTTGGGATCGATTCCCTGCAAAGCCAAATAACGTACCACCGATGCGGCGCGGGCGGCCGACAACTCCCAATTTGAAGGAAATACATCACCGCGAATAGGCACATCATCGGTATGTCCCTCGACCAGTATTGCATTACCGTGCTTTTTCAGGATCGACGCAATCCGTTCAATAATTGGAAACGCCTCGTTGACCGGCTCCACCCCCCCACTCGCAAAGACGACACTGTCCTGCAGAGAGATTTCAATCCAGTCATCACGCTGATCCACCGTGACTTTTTCTTCAAAGATCAGATCTTCGAAGCTTTCCCTGAATTCCCCGGCAATGTTCTCCAGAATCAAATCCTCTTTGAGCTCCTTTTCCAGCTCTTTGGGCTTGGGATCACTGATGTCAAACAAGGGTTTGATTAGAGCGTCTCCACTTTGCGCCAAGTCCGTTTGCTTGGCTTGGTCGCCAATCTGAATCGGTTGCACCGTTTTCTGCTTGGTATTAAAAATACCCTCTAAGCTTTCGGACAAGACTTTATACTTTCCTTCGTTCACAGACGAAATCGAATACATAACGACGAAAAATGCAAACAGTAGGGTAATGAAATCTGCATAGGAGACCAGCCAGCGCTCCTTCGTATGATCCTCTTCTTCATGGCGTCTTCGCAGCATGGCGTTAGTTTAGGAATCCGCGCAGTTTCATCTCAATCGAGCGCGGATTCTCCCCCTCTGAAATGGCCACCAAGCCCTCAATGAGTAGCTCATGGTATTGGCTTTGCCGTTGCACAATGGTTTTGAGTTTGCTGCCGATCGGAAAAAACAACAGGTTCGCAAATGCGACCCCGTAGATCGTCGCCACGAATGCCGTCGCGATGCCAGCGCCCAAGGATGAGGGATCCGCCAGGTTGCTCATCACGTGGATAAGCCCCATCACCGCACCGATGATGCCAATGGTTGGCGAATAGCCCCCCATCCCATCAAAAATTTTTGCAGCCTGAAGGTCATACCGCTCACGCGTCACCAAATCGAGCTCTAACACATTACGAATGACTTCTGGTTCAGAGCCATCTACCAGAAGTTGCAAGCCCTTCTCAGCAAACGCTTCCGATTCTGCATTGACTGAAGCTTCTAGACCCAACAGGCCTTCTTTTCGCGCCCGCATACTCCAGCCAACGACTTTCTCGATGCCATCTTCCAAGGATACGTAGGGCGGGAACAGAACCCAACGAGACATGCTCATGCCGCGCCGTAAAACATCCCAGGGAGTTTGCAATAAAATCGCGGCAAATGTTCCACCAATGACAATCACGGCCGCGGGGGCATTGAATAGGGAAGCAACATGCCCACCCTCAAGATAATTACCACCGATGATGGCGACAAAACCGAGAATAACGCCAATAAGGCTTAAAATATCCATTAACAGAGCTCTTCCACAATGCGTTTAGCCATCTCGTTCAATCCAATTGACTCATCTGTCAGGCCTGCTTTGTCTACGGCCATAGGCATGCCATAAATCACACACGTGTCGGCGCTTTGCGTCCAAACTGAGGCGCCGCTGCGTTTGAGCAATTTGCACCCTTCCCGTCCATCGCTGCCCATTCCCGTCAACACGATGGCCAAGACCTTGCCAGGGCAGGCCTTGGCGGCCGAACCAAAAGTCAGATCTACACTCGGTTTATAGGTTAAACGGTCATCGCCCTCTAAAATTCGCAAGCTACGTGAAGATCCATGCGGTGATATGATCATTTGCTTACCCCCCGGGGCCACATAGACATGACCGGGCTTCAACACGTCCCCATCTTCTGCATGTTTCACACGCACCTGACACAATGAATCTAAACGGTCCGAAAATGCCGGCGTAAACGTCGCCGGCATATGCTGGATCACCAACACTGGCACCGGCAAGTGAGCGGGCAGCGCCGTGAGTATTTTCTGTAACGCGACAGGGCCTCCCGTAGAGCTGCCAATCACCAGCAGATCGACCTTGTGCGAAAGCCTCTTGGGCTTGCTTGGTGACGCATTCGCTCGCACCAGGCTTGGCTTGGACACAATCGAAGCGCTACCACGCACTGGAGAACGAGCACTCGTATGGGGTTTTTCGGCGGGCCGCTGAATTTCTTGAGCTGGAGTAGGTGCCACAGGGTGTGGATCCTGAGCTTTTAACGCACCGCCTTTGAGTCGCGCCAAGGTCAGAATGCGAGACTTTAATACCTGCTGCATCCGACTGACGTCGCGCGCGATATCCTCGAAATTCTTTGGCAGGTAATCCACCGCGCCCGCTTCTAAAGCATCCAGCGTGACGCGCGCACCTTCATACGTGAGCGAGGAAAACATCAGAATCGCGGTGGGGCAATCAGCCATGATATGCCGCACCGCAGTGACGCCATCCATCACTGGCATTTCATAGTCCATGGTGATCACGTCGGGGCGCAGTTTCTTGGCCAACTCAATGGCTTCACGCCCATTTGCTGCCGTGCCCACAATCTTAATTTCAGGCACGGAACCCAAGATCTCACAGACCCGCTTGCGGAAGAAACTAGAGTCGTCAACGACTAATACTGTAACGCTCATGCCGCTTCTCTGAGCTCCTCGCGATCGTTACGCCTGCTCAATGATTACGCGACAACTAGGCGTAGCGCTGCAAAAGACTGGGTATATCCAGAATCAGCGCGATACGACCGTCCCCTGTAATCGTCGCGCCCGCCATACCCGGAGTACCATGCAGCAAGCCACCCAAGGGTTTGATGACGACTTCTTCTTGCCCAATCAATTGATCGACAATGAAACCGACTCGCCGTGTGCCGACGGTCACGATAACGACATGTCCCGATTCTTTATCTTCAGCATAAGAGTCGGTTAACCAACGTTTGATGTAGAACAAGGGATAAACCTTGTCGCGTACAACAATACATTCCTGGCCATCTACCACATTGGTTCGAGTGAGATCCAAATGGAAGATTTCGACAACACTGACCAAAGGGAAGGCGAAAGATTGTTCGCCCAACTTGACCATTAGGGTCGGCATAATGGCAAGCGTCAGTGGCACTTTAATACTCAGCTTGGAACCCTTACCCGCTTCAGAGTTGATACTGACCGTGCCGTTAAGCTGGGTAATTTTGGTTTTCACCACATCCATCCCGACACCGCGACCGGAAATATCAGAGATTTCGGACTTGGTGGAGAATCCGGGGGCGAATATCAGATTAAAACACTCAGTATCGGTGAGCCGTTCCGCCGCATCTTCGTCATAGAGTCCTTTCTCTACCGCCTTACGACGCAGCACATCTGGGTCCATTCCGGCTCCGTCATCTTCGATGGAGAGAAGGATGTGATCGCCCTCCTGCTGCGCTGAAAGAATCACCTGACCGATGCGCGATTTACCTTTTTTCTCACGGACATCGGGCATTTCGATGCCATGATCAACCGCATTGCGCACCAAGTGCACCAATGGATCAGAGAGCGCCTCCACCAGATTTTTATCCAGATCGGTCTCTTCACCCACCAGTACCAGATTGACTTCCTTTCGCAGGTTTCGAGCCAAATCGC
The DNA here is from genome assembly GCA_041591755.1 of Oleiphilaceae bacterium. Classification (GTDB taxonomy): domain Bacteria; phylum Pseudomonadota; class Gammaproteobacteria; order Pseudomonadales; family Oleiphilaceae; genus JBFHRI01. Next base: position 3,360 of record JBFHRI010000008.1, on the reverse strand, counting down.
GCACCACACGCGGAAAACGGCCAAAGACCTTCTTGATCGGTTGCATGCGTGTTTGCATGACCGCGCTCTGCAGGTCGCCGGTCACCACATCCAGATTGCTGACGGCTTTTTGCAAGGCTTCGTTGGTGCTCTCGTCGCCCAAGCGTTTCAGGCGATTGCGGACCAGCACCAACTCGCCCACCATGTTCATAATATCATCGAGGCGTTTGGTATCCACCCGGACAGTGGTTTCTGTCGCGATACTATCAACCTTAGGTGTCGCGGCTTTAGCTTTGGTGTCTGCACGTGCGGAAGATCGCGCTGAGGACACGCCCAAATCCATGTCGTCGTCTGCATCTGCACTGACCGCTGCGACGGGCTCAGGTTTGGCTTGCGGTGTTGGCTTCGGTGCGGGCTTGGCTACTGGCGCGGGAGCGGGCGCAGGTGTGGCAGCCTGAGTTACTTGACTCGCACTCGCTTCAGACGTCGTGCCTACACTGGTATTGAACTTGCCGGAACCATGCAACTCATCGAGCAATTTTTCAAATTCATCATCCGTTATATCGTCTGAACCTGCTGACTTAGCAGCAGGTTCAACGGCCTGGCTGGGTGCCGCATCCGCTTTTGCCGGGGCTTTGCCAGAACCGTGTAATTCGTCTAACAAACGCTCAAATTCTTCATCAGTAATTTCATCATCAGACGCCGAAGCCTTTGCGGCTGGCGCAGCGCTTGCTGCAACACTTGGCGCTGTCTTGGCGGCTGGACCATCCAGGGCATCCAAAAGTTGCTCAAATTCATCATCGGTAATGTCGCCACCATCATCCGCCTGTGGCGCTGGCGCGGCTTGAGGGGCTTCGGCCTTGACCACAGGCGCTGCACTCCCCCCAGGCGTGGCAAATCGCTCAAGATCTTTCAGCAATTGCGGATCAGCAGGACTGGGGTCTTGTCGGTTGCGGACCTCGTCAAACATGGTATTGACGCAGTCAAGTGCGCGCAAAACGACATCCATCAACTCAGCATCAACCGAGCGTTTTCCGTTGCGCAACACGTCGAACACGTTTTCAGCGATGTGGCAGCATTCCACCAAAGCATCCAGTTGGAGAAAGCCGGCACCACCCTTTACCGTGTGAAATCCTCTAAAGATCGCATTCAGCAGGTCCTTGTCTTCTGGGTTCTGTTCCAAATCCACCAATTGCTCTGAAAGCAATTCGAGTATCTCGCCAGATTCGACCAGAAAATCCTGTAGAATTTCCTCATCTGCTTCAAACGACATGTCAGCAACCTCTTAAAAACCCAAACTTGAGAGCAGGTCATCGACGTCATCCTGACTACTCACTACATCGACTCGCTCCTGCGACTTGATTTGCGGGCCTTCACCCTCAATGCCTGATTCTTTCTTTTCCAACTCATGAACTGTGCCGGTAATTTGATCTACCTTGCCAGCCATTCGCACTAAATTCACCAGATTGGTTTCTACTTCCTTAACCAATCCAGTGACCCGATTAATCACTTGTCCAGTGAGGTCCTGAAAATCTTGCGCCAACAATATGTTCGCCAGGTTACCATTGAGTTTTTCAGAGTCTTCACATAGCCGAGACAGGAAAATAGAGATACGACCACTGAGTTCCCGAAACTCATCAGGCTTCATTTCTTTGCGTTGCAGCCGAGTCCAGTCCGACTTCAATTGCTGCGCCTCGCTGTGAATCGTGGACGCGATTGGCATGGTCTCTTCAACCAAATCGAGGGTACGATTGGCCGCTTTGTTGGTCATATCTACGACATAAGACAAGCGATCTGAGGCATCTTCAATCTTAGACACCTCTTGTTGCGAGCTTTCCGTTTGCCCATCAATATGGAAGTTACGTATTGACTCATGCAAGGTTCGCGTTAGGCGCCCAACCTCCACAAAAAGTGTTTTATCTCGCGTAATATTTAGTTCCGAAATAACACCGAGTGCGCCCGCCAAATCACCCTCATCCAGCAAAGCCTTAAGTTTATCTGCACGCGTTCGGAGTTCAGCTTCGAAACTTTCAAAAATCGATTCTACCACTTGCCTATTGCCCCATTAGCTTCCCGCTGATCTGGATCAAGAGTCGATCCGCTCAAAGATCTTCTCGATCTTTTCCTTCAGCACCGCGGCGGTAAAGGGCTTGACGACATAACCGTTCACGCCCGCTTGCGCGGCGGCGACAATCTGATCTCGCTTAGCTTCTGCAGTGACCATTAATACGGGCAGCTTCTTGAGGTTCTCGTCAGCACGGATGTTGCGCAGCAAATCGATACCCGTCATACCTGGCATATTCCAGTCGGTCACCAAGAAATCATATTTGCCGGTTTTCAGCATTGGGAGCGCTGAATTACCGTCATCCGCTTCATCGGTATTGGTAAACCCCAGATCCCGCAATAGATTTTTGATAATTCTTCTCATGGTAGAAAAGTCATCTACTACCAGGATTTTCATATCTTTGTTCAAGTCGACCTCCACTCATGCCGAACCTTAATACTGGAACAGTTATAATAATCACAGCCTAACATCTTGATTTAACGCAATTACCAAGCAGCTCAATAAAACCAACGCGGCACCAGTAATGTGAATCTAAACCAAGGCCCTCAGCGGTGAAAAATAGCTCTTAAGTCCCTCTGACAAGTCTAGCCGCTGTTCTTGGGCTGGCCAGTTTTTTTTCACACTCCGGACTCTATTTTCGAATTCAGCGCACTACAAAATACACTGACAGTTCAATAGCTTAAAAAACAACCAATCGTACCAGGACAAGCACCCCACACAGGACGTACTTCGAGCTTGGAATTTTATTCAAGCCAATCACTTAGGCGGGCACGCAACCTGAGGGCTGCTTGAGAATGGATTTGACTGACACGCGATTCGCTCACAGAAAGCACGGCGCCAATCTCCTTTAGGTTGAGTTCTTCCTCGTAATAGAGCGACAAAACCAGTTGTTCTCGCTCAGGCAACCCCGCTAAGGCCTCAACCAACCCATCACGAAAGCGTTGTTTAAGCACAGACTGGTCGGGTGCCTCTCCCTCTTCGTCTACACTATCGAGTACCGAATCGCCATGCTCCGACAACTCATCCAGGCTAAACAACTTACCCGTCACGCTATCGCTTAAACACGCGAAATATTCTTCTAAGGACATTCCCAATGCTTGCGCAATTTCCTCGTCTTGCGCATCACGCCCTTCTCGATCTTCGATCAACTTGATTGCCTCAGCGATGCGGCGAGAGTTCCGATGCACCGAACGCGGCACCCAATCCCCCTTACGCACCTCATCCATCATGGCGCCACGAATGCGAATACCGGCATAGGTCTCGAAACTCGCGCCCTTGGCGACCTCATATTTACGCGACGCCTCTAGCAAACCCAT
>JBFHRI010000007.1:0-25308 GCA_041591755.1 Oleiphilaceae bacterium | reverse complement strand
GCTTGCCCGGAAAAACCAATGACGTGATTGAAGGTACGGCCAAGAAAGTCGAGCCCGAACATAAAGACAAGGTCTGAGTCGACGCTCTATGTTCGACATCGGTTTTATCGAGCTGGTCGTTGTTGGGATTATTGCCCTACTGGTATTAGGCCCCGAGCGCCTGCCCAAAGCCGCCCGCACGGCCGGCAAGTGGGTTGGGCGGGCTCGCCGCATGGTCTCGCAGTTCACCAGCGAACTGGACCGTCAGATTGAGCTGGAAGAGCTGCGCGAAAAGTTGAAGCAACAGGGTGGCAGCCTCGACATCGAGAAGGACGTGCAACAAATTCATCGCACAGTGCAGGACGCACTGAACGAAGTCGATGAATACGAACCTTTGCCGCGTAAAGACCCAGATCAGCCTTTCCGCCCTGAAGATTACGTCAGACCCGAACCCAAAGTAAGCTCCGATCAACCCGGCACCGCCTCACACAGCTCCCCCGCCAGTGATGAAAAACGATAAGCACGAAGCGCCAGATTCCAGCGCCATTGAGACAGACAAGACGGATCCCAGCGCCGCGGGAGACCAGGCTCAGCCTCTCGTTGCGCACTTGCTTGAACTGCGCAATCGCTTGTTGCGCTGCATCCTGGCCATGCTGGTCCTATTCATACCGCTGTATTTCTATGCCAACCAACTCTATGCGTTAGTGTCGGAGCCGATTCGACGCTTCCTCCCGGAAGGTGCAACGATGATTGCGACCGAGGTCGCCTCACCCTTCCTAACACCCTTGAAGTTGGCTTTCGTCGCCTCTTTTTTTGCGGCCATTCCGTATGTGCTGTATCAACTTTGGCGTTTCGTCGCACCGGGCTTGTATAGCTCCGAACGGCGCTTGGCCCTCCCCATTTTGTTGAGCAGCATCGTGTTGTTTTATCTAGGCATGAGCTTCGCCTATTTTGTGGTGTTTCCGCTAGTATTCGAATTCCTGGCTGGGGCTGGCCCCGATGCGGCCATCGTGATGCCCGACATCAATCATTACCTGAACTTTGTATTGAAGATGTTTTTTGCCTTTGGCATCGCATTTGAAATTCCCGTGGCGACGGTGATCCTGGTCGCTATGGGCGTGACCAGCACCACCAGCCTGGTCGAAAAGCGACCTTATATTATCGTGGGTTGCTTTGTGGTCGGCATGTTATTAACGCCCCCGGATGTGTTGTCGCAGTTTTTGCTGGCGCTGCCGATGTGGTTCCTATTCGAGTGCGGCGTCATCTTTGCGCGCCTGATCGAACGCAAGCGGGACAGCCGTGAGGCTGCGGATGAAGAAAAGCCCGCCGACGCCTCATGAACTTGCTCTTGCTTGAAGATGCTGACTTGCACGATGCTCAGACAGCCGAGGTGAGGGGCCGGCAATTGATCCATCTGCAACAAACGCTGAAATTGCGAGAAGGCGACTCACTTAAGGTGGGGCGCCTGAATGGTCCCTTAGGCAAGGGCACCATTGTCGAGTTGAGCGCCGGATATGCACGGCTGAATATTGCGTGGCAATCTGAGCCCCCTGCACCGCTGCCGCTCACCCTAATCGTCGCGCTGCCGCGCCCCAAGATGCTTAAACGCATTCTGCAGACCTGCGCCACGATGGGGGTCAAACAGCTCTATTTCATCAATGCCTGGAAGGTGGAAAAAAGCTACTGGTCAACACCGTGGTTGAGTACGGAGAAAATTCGCGAAAACCTCGTACTCGGGCTCGAGCAGGCCCAAGACACACGGCTGCCCGAGGTGCATTTGCGCAAACTGTTCAAACCCTTTATCGAAGATGAACTGCCGCAGGTGAGTGACAACAGCCTGCGCCTGCTGGCCCACCCCGGCGGCACGCAAGCCTGCCCAATGGCGGTGCGAGAACACGTCACCTTAGTGATTGGCCCCGAAGGGGGTTTTACACCTTATGAAGCCGGCCGGCTGCAAGAACAAGGTTTTAGCGCCTGCCATCTCGGCGCACGCATCTTACGCGTTGAAACCGCAGTACCCGTACTCTTGTCGCGGCTCTTTCCAGCCGGACTATAACGTAGGGCCTATGGCGTTTATAGCCCCATAGCTTGCCGCACGATTTGCTGTTTCAGCATCGGGTTTCGATTAACCCAACTCAAACCCATGTTACGCGCCCAGCGTGCCAGGGGATCGGTTTCACCAAACAATCGCTTAAAGCCTTCCATCACGCCCATCATCAAGAGATTGTCCCCCATGCGCTCGCGTTGATAGCGCTTGAGCGCCAACGCATCATCCACAGGCAGACCTTTCATTGCGCAGTCCTGCCAAACCTTGGCAAGCGCGGCGATATCCTTGAAACCGAGATTCACGCCTTGTCCGGCCAATGGGTGAATCGTATGCGCTGCGTCGCCGACCAAGACCACACCCCCATCAACATAACGTTTGGCATGGCGCTGGCGTAGCGGCAGGCAATGGCGTTGCGACACCGCCTGAATCTCACCCAAGGTAAACTCTGTCTGCTCACCCAGGGCCTGTACGAAGTCACCATCTGACATCTGCATGAGCTGTGCGGCGTGTTCCGGCATCGTCGACCAAACCAGGGAGCAATAGCTTTGACTATCCTTCGAATCTTGCAGGGGTAACAGTGCGATGGGGCCGCGTTCAGTGAAACGTTGGCGCGCACAGCCCTGGTGCGGCAGCTGCGTGGCGACTGTGGCAACGACGGCCGAATGCTCGTAGTCCCACTCCCGGACGGGGATGCCTGCCCATTGCCGAATACGCGAATGGGCGCCGTCTGCCGCCACCAAAACTTGCGCCTGCACCGAGTGTCCATCACTCAGCTGTAGACGATAGCCCGCACCGAGACGTTGTAGCTGGCGTACCGAGACACCTAGCAAGCATTGCACAGAGGCCGCCTCATCTAACTGTCGATGCAAGGCTGCCACCAGGGTGCGATTTTCGATGATGTAACCCAAGGCATCGCGATACAGAGACGGCGCATCAAACTCGATCTCGCCGGAACCTAATTCATCCCAGACCTGCATGCGACGGTATGCGCAGTAACGTGAGGCCGGCAAGTGCTGCCAGGCCCCGACACGCTCAAGTAGTGCCTGTGAGGCCGGTGTAATCGCGCTGACCCTGGGCTCAAACGCATCCACACCGAACGCAGGAGTCTCTGCCGGGGCCAGTTGCGCACGCGTTTGATGGTCGATGAGGATGCAGCGAAATCCCGTCTGTTGCAACGCCAAAGCCAGCGCCGCGCCCACCAGGCCGGCGCCTACAATGACAATATCGCTTGCGACAGTGCACTCTGGTACGGATGGATTACTCTCAGACACCTTGCCGGACCTCACCAAATTGCGGTTGGCGATCCACCAAGCCCATGGCCATGTGGGCAAAACGTGACTTGAGTCCAGGGATCGCTTCCAAGCCTAACAAGCCGAGATCGCGCGCCAGTCCCATTAGCATATTGTCGCTACCAAAGGTTTTGACCAAGCGATCACTCAAGGCAATGGTGCGCTGCTGGTCCAGACTGAGCGATGCGCAAAAGGCGGCTAGCAAGGCGCCATCGCCTAATTGTGAAGCAGACAGCTTGCGCTCAAAAATAAAATCGAGCCAGGCCGCAACGCCACGCAGCGCCAAATTGAAACCCTGTCCAGCCACAGGATGCAGGCTATGCGCCGCATTGCCCAAAACCAGCACGCCCGGCCGGGACTGTTCAACGATGCGCGTCAGGCGCAGAGGATAGCTCTGACGCTCCCCGACTGCAGTAATTCGCCCTAAACGCTCGCCAAAGGACGCTTGCAGACACTGGCAAAAGGCTTGCGGGTCCAGCGCCATCATTTCAGCATGCGCAGCAGGGTCCAGCGTCCATACCAATGCGCTTTGCTGCCCCGCCAGCGGCAGCATAGCCAAGGGGCCGCCGCGGGTGAACCGCTCATACGCTACATTCTGATGCGCGAGCTCAGTGCTCACGTTGGCGATCAGCGCATACTGATCATAGTGTTCTATCTGCGTCTCGATGCCGAGTAGGGCCGCCGTCGTCGATGGAGCACCATCGACAATCACCAGCACTTGCGCCCGCACCTGCTCTGTGCGTTCGGCGTGACGCAATACCAGACTGATACGCGAGCCAGAGTGGGCACCCTGCCGATACTGCGCTACCGAGACGATGCGCCGTTGATCACGCAGCTCGACGCTCGACTGACGCAAGGCGCGAATCAAGCAGTTTCCCAGCCATTGATTGGGTACAACATACCCCAATGCAGGCACATCGAGCTCCTCTGCATGCATCTGCACCGTACCAAAGCGCCCCTGTTCTGATACATGCACATGTGCAATGGGCGTGGCGTGCACGCCCACTGCGCTCCATACACCCAACGCAGACAAAATGCCTGCACTGCCCCAGGATATGGCGGTCGCACGGTCGTCATAACTCGGCGAGTAAGCCTGCTCCGCATCAATCCGACACGCCTCGACCACACAGACGCGAAAGCCCGCCTGATGCAAACCCAGCGCCACCGCCGCACCCACCATGCCGGCGCCGGCAACGACCACATCATAGTCTTCTTCATGCGCTTGCATGTCCGCTGCCACTTAGCCCCTCATCAGTGTTTCGATATCGCGAACGGTCTTGGGCACCGCGCTGGTCAGCACCTCATTACCTTTCGCGGTGATGACGACATCGTCTTCAATACGAATCCCAATGCCGCGCCATTTTTCGTCCACCTCAGCACAGTTCGGAGCCACATAGATGCCGGGCTCCACGGTCATCACCATACCTGACTCCAGCTCGCGCCAAACGCCTCCGACTTTATAATCCCCCACATCGTGCACATCGAGACCCAGCCAATGCCCGGTGCGGTGCATATAAAATTTCTTGTACGTCTCTTTCTCGATAATCTCGTCCACCGTGCCTTTGAGCAGACCGAGCTTGACCAGCCCCTCCACGATGGCCCGCACGGCCGCTTCGTGGGCCTCATTCCAATGCCTTCCGGGTCGCGTCACCGCAATCGCCTCAGCTTGAGCATCCAGAACGATCTCGTATAGCGCGGCTTGCTCAGGGCTAAAACGACCATTGACCGGGAAGGTACGGGTGATATCCGCCGCATAACCGTCAAGCTCACAGCCCGCATCAATCAGAACCAGATCGCCGGATTTAAGCACCGAAGTATTGTCGATATAGTGCAGGATACAGCCGTTGGCACCGCTTCCCACAATTGAGGGATAGGCTTCAAAGCGCGCGCCGGCCATTTTGAAGGTATGCAGGATCTCTGCTTCCAATTGATACTCATACATGCCCGGCTTGCAGACTTCCATTGCCCGGCAATGCGCCTGCGCGGTGATCTCGCCGGCACGCCGCATCACTTTGATCTCTTCTGCACTTTTAAATAAACGCTGCTCATGCAGCGCATGCTCAAGCGCCACAAACTCGCCGGGTGGCTGGGCACCACTGCGCACTTTGCTACGAATAATGTTGATCCACTCGGTGACGCGGGAATCGAACTGGGTATCGAGGCCGAAGGAGTAATAGACCCGCTTGGTGCCTTCGATCATGCCGGGCAGAATCTCATCGATATCGTTGATCGGGAACGCATCATCAAAGCCAAACATTGACACCGCACGCTCCGGGCCTGCAATAAAGCCATCCCAGAGTTCTTTGTCGGGGTTGCGCTCGCGACAAAATAGAATGCTCTCACCGTGCTTACGCCCCGGAATGATCACGAGCACCGACTCGGGCTCTGAAAAGCCCGTCAGATAAAGAAAGTCACTGTCCTGACGAAAATGGTAGTCGACATCGCGATTGCGGGTTTTCATGGTAGAAGAAGGCAGAATTGCGATGGCGCCCTCCCCCATATGCGCTGCCAACTCTTTACGACGGCGAACAAACTCTTTTTGATTCATCTTCGATCCTACTGACAGGAGTCATCAAGAACATAATGTGATGCGCCCCTTCGGGCCGTTTTCGCAGTTTCTACCGCGGCGCTGCGGACGAGTCGCTTCAGTGCACGGTCGCACCGGGCTCGCCAATTTTATCTTCCTGCGCAGAGGGCTGATTGAAGAGCGCATAGAGGTTGAGTACGCCAATGCGAATGTACTCGCACACTTCAAACAGTTCTTTTTCGCTGGTTTCATTTTGCAGAATTGCGGTATCGAGCTGGGTGATTTCAACAAAATCACGCAACACCTCCTCCAGCGACGGATCAATGTTGACCAGGGTAGATCCTGCCGCCAGCGAAATGCCTTCAAGAAAACCACACACCCACGCGATAAGCGCTTCAGCCCGCTCCTGCATCGGGTAGGAGTCGTCGGGCAATAGGAGCTGGAAAGCTTCGATGTCGGTACCTAATAACGCCGCCTCCTCGGCATAAGCGGCCGCCAGGTCTTCAGGCAAGCGCGGCGAGCGCTCGGTATCCAGGGCCGGTACATCCATATGCTCCAACACCACTTGCGGCCACGCTTCAGCGCTGCGACGTTGCCCGCCCGCAAACTCACCAATCAAGCGGCCGTGCAATTCACTGGGATGGGTGATGGCGCCGTGCTGGGCGTAGACATTCGCCAACCAGTCATAACGGGAATCTTCATATGGATGGTCGGACATTCTACAGGCTCCTCTCGATGGCGCGGCTCAATACGCCTTATGCGTATTCACAGACTGTGTAGCGTAAAAGACGAATAGTCGTATTGACCGCTACCGGATGTCAAATTATAGTCTTGCCGGTCTCTGGAGCAATCACCACGTTCTCTCCAGATTGTTGTTGAGTAAGCACTTACTCGGTCTGTAATCAAGCATCTTTACGCCATCAACGTGTTAGCCGTATTCCGGAATTAAATATGGAAGAGTCTCGCCTCAAGTCCGTTTCAGAGAAAATCGAACAATTGGTGAACTATTGCCGCAAACTCGAAGCCGATAATGCCGCCCTGCGCGAAAAGCAGGAGGAATGGCTGAATGAGCGCAACCGTCTGATGCAGAAAAACGACCTGGCGCGAAATAAAATCGAAGCCATGATTGGCCGCCTCAAGACCCTGGAGCAACACTGATGGCAGACACCAACCTTCTCGAGCTTAAGATCCTCGACAAAGACTACATGGTGGCCTGTCCGCCGGAAAACAAGCGGGACCTGCGCGAAGCCGCCAACATGCTGGACCGAAAAATGCGTGAAATCCGCGCCAGTGGCAAAGTGCATGGGAATGACCGCATCGCCGTGATGGCCGCGCTGAACTTTGCCTACGACCTGATGCAGGCCAACTCTAACAGCGAAGGCGACTTAAGCCTGCTGAGCCGCATCGAAAGCCGTCTCGACGAGGCCTTGGCAAAACGCTAACCGACATGGCGAGCGAAATTGCCTCTTGCTTTGTGAGCAATTTGACCTTTTTGTGTCGATTGGTAAGTCAGCATGATTTATCCGAAATTCAATTTATACTAGAATCTAACGACCTGGGATGTTGGCCAGCCGGATTTGTCCTCGAGCCGATAATACCACCTCGGTAATCGCATCGCGTGATGTGTGCATGTCCCCACGATGGGAAAGCCTGATTTTCGCATAGCGATCACCACCTTGAACTTTAGGGTTCAAGGCCTTGTCCGGCAGCGGCATCTCGGGTCGCTTCTTCGCTTCTGACTGCCATGACACAATCACCTTGAATCCCCCAAATCGCCAAGCGCTAAGGCGCCACTACCGCAGCCTGCGCCAACAACTCAGCCCACAGCAACAAGACAAAGCAGCCAAAGACTTACTCAGGCAATTTACGCGCGCCGGACTGCAGCTCAAGCATAAGCATGTCGCCTTGTATCTGGCGAACGACGGGGAAATCAATCCAGCGCGCATTTTTGGTTTACTGCGCAAACTCAAGCGACATTGCTATTTGCCGGTTTTGCACCCGGTCCGCGAGGGGCATCTGCTGTTCTGTCGTGCCGACCCGAGCACACGCTATCGCCGCAATCGATTTGGCATCAAAGAGCCTTGCTTGAGCCCAGAGAAGCGTATTCCAACCCGCTTGCTAAGCTTGGTGCTATTGCCTCTGGTAGCTTTTGATTTGAAGGGTAATCGCCTGGGGATGGGCGGCGGCTTCTATGACCGAAGCTTTGCTTTTAAAACAGCGAGAACGGGCGGACCGCCCAAAATGATTGGACTGGCCCACGAATGTCAGAAGGCGGAGCAATTGCCGGCGGCAAGCTGGGACATGCCACTGGATGCGATACTGACCGATCGTGGCTTCTATACAACGACCTAAAAAACAGCCTTAGAAACGCACGACCGGGATCAGCAACTGCAGCCCTGACCAATCAGGGCCGAGTGGTCACTTCGAGATGAGGGCCTTTGGCACCGTCATTGCTCATACTCGAAAACCCACTTACCGCAAGACATAAGCAGAAGATCATCACAATCGCGACGATCGCGTCAGGTTTACGCTTCATAATCCTCCCCGGATCAATCAACCATTGAACGTTGAAACCCACAACAGCAAAGACCAAGCCAATTTGGCCGATCTAATTATTACTATCGTTATTATTAATTAATTCATAAAGATAGTTGGTCTTAGCTAAAAAGCCATCAAGTTCCGTCAATAAGACCGTGATTCCCATTATAAAAAGCGATTTATTTTAGCGATTATTGTTGAGCAAGCCGCCTTAGCGATTGCCCAGAAACAACTGATAGGCCGGATTTTCGGTTTCATCAAAATAGCGAAAACCGACACGATCCAGCATGGCCCTGAAGGCCGCCTCTTCACTCGTTTCGACTTGGACACCCATTAACACCCGACTGTACGCTGCGCCGTGATTACGATAATGGAACATCGAAATATTCCATTTCGAACCCAGTGAAGTCAGAAACTTCATCAAGGCGCCGGGACGTTCGGGAAACTCAAAGCGATAGACTTTTTCGTTATTCACGCCCTCTGCGCGACCACCCACCATATGACGGATGTGCAGCTTAGCGATTTCGTTATCCGTCAGATCCACCACTGCATAGCCCTGAGACTGCAGTTCTTCGATGATCTTACTCCGCCCTTCACCGCCGGCAGCGATTTGGACACCCACGAAAACCTGCGCATCATAACCGTTGGAGTAGCGGTAATTGAACTCGGTAATGTTACGTTTATGCAGCGCCTGGATGAAACTTTTGTAACTCCCCGGCTTCTCCGGCAAGGTCACCGCCAAAATCGCCTCGCGCTTCTCGCCGATTTCAGTGCGTTCAGAGATATAGCGCAAGCGATCGAAATTCATATTGGCGCCGCTCACCACAGTCAAGAGATTGCGACCCGAGACCCCCGTCTGCTCCACGTACTTTTTCAGCCCGGCCACGCCAATGGCACCAGCAGGCTCGGCGATAGCGCGCGTATCATCAAAAATATCTTTGATGGCCGCGCAAATTTCGTCGGTGTTGACCGTGATCACATCGTCCACGCATTCACGTGCCACTTCAAAGGGCAATTCACCAATTTGGCGCACCGCAACGCCATCGGCAAAGATACCGACCTCATCCAGCACCACGCGCTCACCGGCTACGAGCGCCGCTTTTAAACAGGCCGCATCGACCGGCTCAACACCGATGACTCGCGTTTGCGGTCTCACATACTTGATATAGGCAGCCATGCCTGCAATCAGCCCACCCCCACCGACCGGAATAAAAACTGCTTCGATATCGGCGCTGTGCTGCATCAACATTTCCATAGCGACCGTGCCTTGTCCGGCGATGACATCCTCATCATCGTACGGTGGAATATAGATCATGCCCTTCGCCTTGACCTGCGCCTGCGCATAGGCGGACGCTTCGTCAAAGGTATCACCCACCAGCACTACATTAGCCCCTTTCGCGCGCACCGAATTGACTTTAATTTCCGGAGTGGTTTGCGGCATCACGATGGTTGCCTGAATGCCCAGATGTTGTGCCGCCAAGGCCAGGCCTTGTGCGTGATTGCCGGCGGAAGCAGCGATCACGCCTTTGGCTCGATCCTCTGGACTAAGCTGGCGCGCGCGGTTGTACGCACCGCGCAGCTTGAAAGAAAACACCGGCTGCAAGTCTTCGCGCTTCAGATACACCTGATTGCCGAAGCGTCCCGATAGCAGAGGCGCGGCAGTCAACGGCGTTTCCAGAGCCACATCATAGATTCTCGCGTCGAGTATTTTCTTGATATAACGATGCAGCATGTGAGTCCAGCCGTTTTGTTGAAAGATTGAAACGTGATGCAGAGAAATCCGAGCGCAAGATCATTCGCAAAGCCTTTGACCCGTTGCGTTATCAAGCGATGAAACGCACCGAAATCTACCGAATTAAGTCGCTGCCCACAAGTAGCTAAACCCCAGTCTGTGTGCTAAACCATAAACTTAGCACCAGACGCCTTTACGGGCCGACCGGCGCCTTCGCCGTCAAAGTAGTCACGCTTCATTCAACCCAAGGTATTGCGGTGAGCACAAAAACCAAACACATCCTGGATATCCTCGAGGCCGGCACCCACCCCGATGCCCATCTGAGCATGCACCAGAATGTGCTGATCGTCGATGACGTATCCTTCAACCTGACCTTTTTAGAAACCGTCCTCGAACAAGATGGCGTGCATATTTTGAAAGCCAGTTCGGGCGAAGAAGCCATTACAACGCTGCAACACAATGAAGTGTCATTGATCATTATGGATGTAATGATGCCAGGACTGAGCGGCTACCAAACCGCCAGCATTATCCGCAGCAATGAAAAGACCAAATATATTCCGATTATTTTCGTCACAGCAGCCGATCGGAATGATTGCTCCTTCGAGGGTTATCAAAGCGGTGCAGTGGATATTCTCTACAAACCTGTTGCGCCAGAAATTCTGCGCTCCAAGGTCAATATTTTTCTGGAGCTGGACAAACAACGACAGTTGATCAAACAACAGAGCGAAGCGCTTAAGAGCGCGCTCGAACAGCTGCAGCACTATGCGCAGCACGATCAACTTACCGGTCTCTTTAATCGCGACCAGATCTATCGCATTCTGGAAAAACTGATCGCCGGCTCAGCGCGCAATCGTACGGTTATGGCTTTACTGTTTCTAGATCTGGACCACTTCAAACACATCAACGACTCCTTGGGTCACGATGTGGGTGACCAACTGCTCAAAAGCGTCGCCAAACGTATCTGCTCCGTCTTACGCGAAAGCGATTTTGTCGCCCGGCTGGGTGGCGACGAATTTGCGGTGATCCTGAACAACCTGGAGTCACGTAATGCTGCCGGGCTCGTGGCACAAAAAATCATTGACCAGCTCGTGGTGCCGCACGTGCTGACTGAGCATGAGATACTGGTCAGCTGCAGTATCGGCATCGCGTTTTACGACGAAAACTACGAAAACTCCTCAGACATGCTCAAAGCAGCCGACTCGGCCATGTACCAGGCCAAACGCAAGGGCCGCAGCCAGTATGCATTCTATTCCGCCGATCTTGAGGAGCAGGCGATCCGCAGACTGGAGCTCGCGCGCGCCCTGAACGAAGCGATCGACAAGAATGAGCTCAGCATCTACTACCAACCCCAGCTCAATACAAAAGATGGCCGGATAGTCGGTCTCGAAGCGCTGATGCGCTGGCAACTCAACGGTGAATGGATTGGGCCCTACGAGTTTATTCCAATTGCAGAGGAAAGCGGCCTGATCCCCAAGCTGGGGGAGTGGATGCTGGTCAACAGTTGCAAACAAATCAAGGCCTGGCAAGACGCGGGCGTCTTTGCCGCCAACGTTCGCGTCGCCGTGAATATTTCAAACCGTCAATTGCAGGCCGGTAACTTTCTAGACATTCTGCAACGCGCCCTCACTCAAAGCGGTATCACGCCTAAGTGCCTAGAGCTGGAGCTGACCGAAAGCGCGGTGATGCACGATCCCGACAACACCATCAGCCTGTTCAATGAGATTCACAAGATGGGCATCGATATTGCGGTAGACGACTTCGGCACGGGCTATTCTTCGTTGAGTTATTTACGCAAACTGCCCATCGATACGCTGAAAATTGATCGCTCCTTCGTACAGGATATCGATGTCGACGCGAACGACGAGGCGATCGTCAACGCCATTATCGGCTTAGCGCACCACCTAGGCTTGCAGGTGGTAGCGGAAGGCGTCGAGACCGAAAAACAACGTAAGCACTTACTCTCTCAAGGCTGCGACATCCTGCAGGGCTACCTGTTCAGCCGCCCCCTCCCAGCCGAGCAAGTGCCGGCCTTGGCCCAGAGTTTAAACCCGCCCACCAAAAACTAGCGCTTTTCCTAACGCGACTTCACGCGCACGGCGCTTTATAATGCCCGTTTTGCATTGTTGACGGGCCCAGCCATGAACCAGAACGAACTCAAAAGCCAGGTCGCACTGGCGGCGCTAGAACACCTGAAACCGCACTTGGAAGCCGACAGCATCATCGGCGTCGGCACTGGCTCTACCGCCAACTTTTTCATCGATCACCTGGCGAGTGTAAAACATCTGTTTGACGGCGCCGTCGCCAGCTCTGAAGCCACAGCCTCCCGCCTGCGCGCACACGGCATCCCTGTGTACGAGCTCAACAGCGTGGGCGGCCTGGATTTTTATGTAGATGGCGCTGATGAGTGCAACCCCCAACTGGAGCTGATCAAGGGCGGCGGTGGTGCGCTGACGCGGGAAAAGATCGTCGCCGCTGCCGCCAAAACTTTTATCTGTATTGTTGATGAGAGCAAGAAAGTTGCGCAACTCGGGCAATTTCCCTTACCGGTTGAGGTGATCCCGATGGCGCGCAGCCTGGTCGGACGCGAGCTGGTCAAGCTCGGTGGCGACCCCGTCTATCGGGAAGGCTTCGTCACTGACAATGGCAACCTTATTCTCGATGTGCATCACCTTAAGATCACTAATGCAAAAGAGCTTGAGCGCGCCTTGAACAACTTACCCGGCGTGGTCACCAATGGTTTATTCGCGCTGCGACCGGCCGACTTACTGCTTGTCGGCACGGCAGCGGGCGTGCTCAGCGAGCGTGCGAAGCTATAGTGGGATTGGAGTTGTCTCCAAGCTCCCCGTATAATCGCCGCCAATATTTTTTGACCTCCTCTATACAGGAACCCAGATCATGAATTTTGACAAAATCCCCGCAGGAAAAGACCTCCCCAACGATATCTATGTGGCGATCGAAATCCCCGCCAACAGCACGCCCATCAAGTACGAAATCGACAAAGACATGGGTGCCGTACTGGTCGACCGCTTTATGGCGACGCCTATGTTCTACCCTGCCAATTATGGCTTTATTCCCAACACCCTGGCCGATGATGGCGACCCGCTCGACGTCTTGGTTATCACACCCTACCCGGTCATGCCCGGTGCCATCATTCGCTGCCGCCCGGTCGGTATGCTGAACATGGAAGACGAAGCGGGTGGCGACGAGAAGCTGGTAGCAGTGCCCCACGACAAGCTGTCAACCCTGTATCGCGACATTCAAGACGTGGAAGACCTGCCGGAACTGCTGCGCAAGCAGATTCAACACTTCTTCGAGAACTACAAAGACCTCGAAGCCGGCAAGTGGGTCAAAGTTAAAGGCTGGGAAAACGCCGCTGCAGCGCGTGCTGCAATTGAGAAAGCGGTCGCGGCTTACAAGAAGTAAGCCTGAGCCAAAACACTAAAAAAGGGCGCTCCTAGGCCAGCAACATAGTCATCCCGCGGCTTGACCGCGGGACCTGAGGTATCCCAGAGTAGCCGGCCGAGATCCCGCGGTCGCGCCGCGGGACGACTATTCGGGTATTTCGAGGGATATTTCAAGCGTAGTCGCCTGCGATTCACAACCCATCATCCCGCGACTTGATCGCGGGACCTGAGTTACCCCGGAATAGCCGGTCGAGATCCCGCGGTCGAGCCGCGGGATGACTGTTTTGGTACTTCGGGTGGTGTTTCGGGCAGTCGCCTGCGATGCAAACTCACCCCGTGCGCAGCAAATTACGCAAATCAATCACCGCTGCACTAGCGCGCGAAAGATAGGAAGACATGGTGATCGAGTGGTTGGCGAGGAAGCCAAAACCACCCCCATTGAGAATGAATGGACTCCAGATGGTTTGCTGGGTGGCTTCGAGCTCCAGGCGAATCTGGCGCAGGCTGGTCAAGGCGTTTTTGTCAGCCAATACATTATGAAAATCCTTCTCGACTGCCTGCAGGATATGCACCAGCGCCCAGGTTGTGCCTCGGGCTTCGTAGAACACATCGTCAATTTCTAACCAGGCGGTCTTGCGCTCTTCCGGATCGTCATCCAACCCCTCTTGCGACAGGCCATCACCCATGTTGACCTGCGGACGTCCGACGCTTTCACTGAGACGACGACTCAGGCTACCTAAGCGATTTTCCACTTCGGATAACCAGGCGACCAAGTTGTCGGCCCGGGCATAAAAGCGTGCTCTTTGCGCACTATCGGTTTGCGCCAGGCGGCGCAGGTAACGATAAGTCGCATCAATTCCACGCTGATATTCTGACTCCGAGGCGGGTAACTGCCAGCTGCTGTTATCGAAGTGAAACTGTGGCTCGGCGACGGTCAAATCGATATCTTCGGTGGACTGGCTTTGCGAGCGACTCATGTCTTTGCGCAGGACGCGCGCCAAATCGCGTACCTGCACGAGTACACCGAATTCCCAGTTCTGCATGTTGTCGAGCCACACACCGGGCGGCAGGATGTCATTACTGAGATAGCCGCCAGACTTGTTGAGCAAAGTTTCCGACAGATGCAACAGCGCACCCACGGTGGCGAAGCCGGTCACCGGCTTCAGGTTTTCCTGCTGCGCCAGCCGCTTTACCTGCTCATTCATATCCACCATATCGGGCTCATCACTCCACCAGAACCCAACCAGAATGGCCAATAACAGATAAACCCCCACGACACTGCCAATAACCCGTGCCAAACCGCCGCCTCCTAAATAGTCCTGAAAATCCTCTCGCAATCGCTTGAAAAGCTGCTGTAGCATGTGTCACTCCGGTTGTTACGTTGACAGCGCTTGAGGCTGGCCCCAGACATAACCCATCGCCATATCGATACCCAGCGCGCGCAGTGTTTGCCACTCCGCTTCGGTTTCAACACCGACCCCTATGACCCTGACCGACTGACTATGCGCCATTTGGGCGGCCATGCGCAAGAAGAACTGGTTTTCCGGCCGCTGATCAATGGCACGGATGAAACTGGGGTCGATGCGAATGGCCTCCAGGCGCAGACGCTGTAAATAGGAATAGGGGACGGCGCTGACCCCAAAGCGATCCACGGCCACGGTAAAGCCGAATTTTTTGGCGCATTGGCACAGCGCCGCCACCGCTTGCTCATGGTAAACCAATGCATATTCCGGCACATCAAAGCGCAGGCGGCCCTTGCTAAAACCGGCCCGCGCGAGCTGCAGTGCCAACCAGTCCAGAAAGCCTTCATGCGCGATCGTCGATTCTGACAAAGCCAGACTCAAATGCAAGCTCACATCCAGCTTCATTTTCTGCAAGGCCAGCTCAATCGCCAACTGATCCATTTCGGGCATCAGAGAGAAACGTTCGGCCATCGGCAAAAAAACACCGGCTGGAATCAATTTTCCTTCCACGTCGATGCGCGCCAGAACCTGCTTGAAGGCCGGGCGCGGCGTCGGCGACTCCTCCAGGCTCAGACTATAAATATCCTGTCCATGCAATTGTAAGGAGCGCGTTGCAATGACCCGCTTTAAAATCGCCTGCCATTCACTGGCCTGACGCACCTCCTCCAACGGGCTCTGCTCATCAATGTTGGCATATCGCTGCCAACCCGAGCGACCGCGGCTCTGCGCCTGGCGCAGCGACATATCGGCCCGCGACAACAAGCCCCGACTATCATCCCCCTCGACCGCACTAGCCAAGCCTACATGCACCAGATTGTCCTGCAATAGCGTTTTGATCAGCGACAAACTGAGCAGCCGCTGCATCAAACGATCCGCAAACTCGTCCAAGCGATCCGCGCCCAAGCCCGGAAAATACGCAGAGAACCCAGCGCCACTCATGCGCGCCGCAAAGCTTTCGCGCTGCTCCAGACAGCATTTGCGCAACACCTCACCAATCGCGCGCAGCACCTCATCAGCCTTGTCACGACCATACTGTTGATTTAGCTCGGCAAAATGGTTGAGTTGCAACAGCATCAAACTGCCGTTGGGCACACTATGCGCCGATTCCAGCTCGACACTCAGGCGCTGCGTGAAACCATCACGATTGAGCAATCCTGTCAGCGCGTCATGGTAGGACTGCTGACGCAGATCCTCGATTAGGGCGATTTGCTCCGCGAACACCTTGCCCAGCTTGTCCGACATGGAATTCATGGCTTGTGCGACACTCGCCAACTCCCGTGTACCTGGGCTCGGCGCACGATAGTCAAAGCGATTCTGGCTGATCTCCTGCGCTTGCTTTTCGATGCGACGCAGCGGCAGCAACACCATTCCAACAAAGCCCTGGATCAGCATGACGCCCGCTAGGAACACCAGCACAAACAACAAGACCTGGGTTTTCAGAGTGTGCCACAACTCTTCGTAAGCCAGCCCCGGATGACTTTCCACACGCAGCGTCCCCAGCTGCTTCCAACCCGCCATAACCTGAGCCTCCGCCAGGGGCGTCGACAAGGGAATCATTTCGATAAACCACTGCGGCACAGCGGCAATTTCGTTCTTGCGGTAGCGTGTAATGATGGCCTTGTCCTTGACATCGAACATCACCACGCTGCGGTAGTTGCCACTATCAAAAATGGCATCGATCATGCGCTCAGCGGCGACCCGGTCGCGCGCATCGATCACGCTCGACAAGGACAAACCCAACGATGTCGCTGCATCTTGCGCATGACTGCGCAGTTGATCCTGAAGATAGTCCCGGGTACTGACAATATTCAGCAGCACATTGCCTGCAAGCAAAACTGCCAGCAGCGCACTGAGAAAGGTCAACAATAGCCGGTTTAGCGTCAGCCTATTCTTAATATTGGAGGACATAGAAACCCAGATCACTTAGCAAGATAGAGACGTCGAGAACAATTGCAGCAGCCTTATCACACAGGGCTCGCAGAAAACTCATTGCACCAAAGCGCTTGTTATTAAATGCACTGCTCACTTTTTCGGGTACTGCTCGCCATGTCGGAGCCGCATCAGCGCGCAATTTTTGTTTTTGAATTCTTACAATATAGACAGATAAGAAATGTAAGCAATAATGTACTGAGCAGATTTCTTCAGGAGCTCTGGCCGTTAACCTCCCTGGCGCAGCGATCATGGCTCATCAACGTAGTAGGCTCAGACTGTTGGCATGAACCAAGAAAACCAGAGAGAAAAACTAAAGCAGGTTTTTGCCAAGCGTGTCACCACGCAGGCGCGCGTTGTCTTGGACACCTACCAGAAGTGGCGTGCGGAAAACTGGGAAGATGTTTCCCGCTTGCTTGATTTACGCGATGGCCTCAATAAATTGGATCGCTACGCCGCACGCTTCGACATGGCCCGGCATAAAGAGGCTGCACTTGTCATACTCAAGATACTGAACGGTTTGGCCGGGCCGCATCCAAACGACCAAGAGATCTCTGCACTGGATCAAGCCATTCAAAAGCTCAGCGAATGCACCCAACGAAAGAGTGATGCGGTGAGCAAGCATGGAACCGCGCCCGCCAGCCCCCGTACCTTTCTGCGTACGCCGGTTTATTTGGCACTCAATGACAACCTCTACGCCGAGCGTATTATCAGTCAGTTGGAGTTCTTTGGATTCCGCTCCATTAGCTTCAAGAATGCCGACGATCTGATTGAGGCGGCGCGACAAAACAAACCTGAAACCATCGTCGCCGATGTGGATTTCAACGGCGGCGAGTGCAATGGCATCGAAGTCATAGGCCGCATTCAGGCCAATCACGAAACCCCCATCCCGATTATTTATGTCAGCGAGCGCCGCGACGACATGAAAACGCGACTGATGGCCTCGCGTACCGGTGGCGAAGAGTTTTTCTTTCGCGCTGTCGACCCCGGCCAACTGATCGAAAAGATCGAGCTGTACACGCACGGGATGCCTTTGGAACCGTATCGTGTGCTGGTTGTCGATGACTCTCGCTCACAAGCCAAACATATCGAAAACGTGCTAAGCAAGGCCGGAATGGTCGTCCAGGTGATTACCGACCCAATGCAGGTAATGGATGCCCTGGTCGATTTTCAACCCGAAATTATCATGCTCGACATGTATATGCCCGGATGCACGGGCATGGAGTTGGCCCGCGTCATCCGCCAACAGGATCGCTTCCACAGCGTTCCGATCATTTACTTGTCTGCAGAGGATGATCTCAACAAACAACTTCACGCAATGAGCTTGGGCGGTGATGATTTTCTCACCAAACCCATTAATCCCAAGCACCTGACGGCGACGATACTCAATCGCGGACGCCGTGCTCGGACACTACTGGCACTGATGATTCGCGATAGCCTCACAGGCCTATACAACCATACCCATACCCTACATCTGCTGGACATGGAAATCAGCAAAGCCCAACGCAATGGTCAGCCGCTGACTTTTGCCATGCTCGACATCGACTATTTCAAGAAAATCAATGACAATTACGGGCATCCAGTCGGCGATCGCGTGCTAAAAAGCCTCTCGCTGTTTCTCAAGCAGCGCCTGCGTAAATCAGATCATATTGGCCGTTATGGTGGTGAAGAGTTTGCCGTCGTACTGACCAACACCAGCGAAGGCGATGCCCGCACCATCCTCAACGAGATTCGTGAGCGCTTCAACGAATTGCCACAACCCGCCGGCGAGAATATTTTCCACGTGAGCTTCAGCTGCGGCATCGCCGGATTGACCGAAGAAACCGCGCAACAGTTGTGTGAAAAAGCCGACCAAGCCCTTTATCAGGCCAAACGCGGAGGCCGCAATACGGTCTATGTGTATGACCCGACAGGCAAAGCTCACTAAACCAAAAGCACGCAAACTCGCTTGTAAATCCCGCCAAATCTAGGCAAACTTGCACGCAAATTGCACCCCCGAAACAGCAACCGTGCGTTTCACATTGCGCCTGCAAGGCCCCTCCAAGCGCCGAATTTTCAAAAGGAACAGGGGATTTCTCTGACATGACCGCCATACTCGTTTTGCATGGCCCCAATCTGAACTTGCTGGGTACCCGAGAACCGGCCATTTACGGCGCCGAAACTCTAGATCAAATCAATCAACGCCTGTATCAAATTGCGCAGCTTGCAGGGCAGTCGTTGGCGTCGTTTCAGAGTAATGCCGAGGCCGCCCTCGTTGAGCGCATTCATGCCTGCCGCGAAGAAGGGGTGAAATACATCATTATCAATCCGGCCGCCTACACACACACCAGCGTGGCCTTGCGTGATGCCTTGCTCGGCGTCGCGATCCCATTCGTTGAAGTACATCTGTCGAATGTGCACGCGCGCGAGACCTTTCGGCATCACTCTTACTTTTCTGATGTCGCCATTGGCGTCATCTGTGGCTTAGGCAGTTTCGGCTATGATGCTGCCCTGCAGTTCGTGCTGAAACGACTGACCCCTTAATTTACAAAAGCATAAGCGTATCGAGAATATGACAATGGATATCCGCAAAATCAAAAAACTGATCGAACTGATTGAAGAGTCTGACGTTGAGGAGCTGGAGATCAAGGAAGGCGACGACGCCATCCGGATCAGCCGTCGCAAAGCGACCGTGACCCATGTCGAAACGCTCGCCCCTGCTGCAGTACCGCGCGCGGTCGCGCCAACCCATGCCCACTACGCCGAGGATGCCAACCCTTCTGCGCCGACGCCTGCAGCAACCAACAAGCGCTCCATCAAGTCCCCAATGGTCGGCACGTTCTACCGCGCACCCTCACCTGATGCAACGCCATTTGTAGAGGTGGGCCAAACCGTGAAAGCGGGCGATGTCGTGTGCATCGTTGAAGCCATGAAGATGATGAACCAGATTGAGGCTGACATTAGCGGCACCATTATTGGCCTGGCGGTCGAGAATGGTGAGCCCGTTGAGTTCGATCAACCTCTGTTTTTCATCGAGTAAAAAGGGCCTGCCCAGTCATGCTGAAAAAAGTTCTTATTGCCAATCGCGGTGAAATTGCCCTGCGCATTCTGCGCGCCTGTAAAGAGATGGGTATTCCGACGGTGGCAGTGCACTCTAAAGTCGACCGCGATTTAATGCATGTGCGCCTGGCCGATGAGTCGGTGTGCATCGGCAACAACAGCCCACTCGACAGTTACCTCAATATCCCAGCCATCATTAGCGCGGCAGAGGTCACCAATAGCGAGGGCATTCACCCCGGCTACGGCTTTCTAGCGGAAAACGCTGACTTTGCCGAGCAGGTGGAGAAAAGCGGCTTTACCTTCATCGGCCCCACCGCCGATGTCATTCGCCTCATGGGTAACAAGGTTTCCGCCATTCAAGCAATGACCAAAGCAGGCGTCCCGACGGTGCCTGGCTCCAATGGTCCAATTACCAGTAACGCTGAGGAAACCAAGCGGGTGGCGCGCGAGATCGGCTACCCGATTATGAATACAGCGGCCGCCGGCGGCGGCGGACGCGGCATGCGCGTGGTGCATGAAGAAAGCGAATTGCTACGCTCGATTCAAGTCACCCAAAACGAAGCCCGCACCGCGTTTGGTGACGAGACGGTCTATCTGGAAAAGTTTCTCGACCGCCCACGCCATGTTGAGGTGCAAGTGCTGGCTGACGGTCAGGGTCATGCGATTCATTTGGGCGACCGCGATTGCTCGATGCAACGCCGCCACCAAAAAGTGATTGAAGAAGCCCCAGCGCCGAACATTAACGAAGAGGCGCGCCAGGCGGTGTTTCAAGCGTGCGTGAAAGCCTGTATCGACATCGGCTATCGCGGTGCGGGTACCTTCGAGTTTCTGTATCAGGATGATCATTTTTACTTCATCGAAATGAATACGCGCGTGCAGGTGGAGCATCCGGTCTCGGAGATGATCACCGGTGTCAATATCGTGAAGGAGCAAATCCGCATTGCCAGCGGTTTACCCCTTTCGATTAAGCAGGAAGACATCGTTTTTCGGGGCCATGCCTTTGAATGCCGCATCAATGCTGAAGATCCGAAGTCGTTTATTCCCAGCCCCGGCCTGGTCAAACACTTCCACGCACCGGGCGGGCTGGGCGTGCGCGTTGACTCACACTTATATAATGGCTACACCGTGCCACCTTACTATGATTCATTGGTGGCGAAGATCATCTGTCACGGCGAGGACCGCACCTCGGCCCTGAATCGGATGAAGAATGCCCTGGCAGAACTGGTCGTCGATGGTATTAAGACCAATATCCCGCTGCATCAACTATTGGTCAATGACGATAAGTTTCGTGGCGTGGACTTCAACATCCACTATCTTGAAAAACTGATCAAACACAAGCACTAAGGCCACCTCATGCATTGGATTAAAGTAAAAGCCGACATCGCGCCGGAGCTCGGCGAAGCGGCCGAAGAAGCCTTGATGGCGGCGGGCGCGCTGACCGTAACCTTTACCGATGCCGAGGATCAACCGCTGTACGAACCCGAGCGGGGCACCACCCCGCTGTGGCAACACTCGATTATTGATGCGCTGTTTGATGCCGATGCTAATGTGGAGCAACTGCAACAAATCGCACAAGAGGTTTTCCAACTCTATCATCCTGGGCAGCATCTCGCGCTGCAGGTCGAGATTCTGGAGAATGAAGACTGGAGTCGCAAATGGCTCGATAGCTTCAAGCCCATCAAACTCGGCCAGCGCCTGTGGGTGTGCCCACATTGGTACGAACCGCCAGAGCCGGAAGCCGTCAATTTGCGCCTGGACCCAGGCCTCGCCTTCGGCACCGGCACCCACCCGACCACTGCCCTATGCCTGAAGTGGCTTGATGGCGCCGATTTGGATGACAAGCAAGTCATCGACTACGGCTGCGGCTCCGGCATCTTAGGCATCGCCGCACTTTTGCTGGGCGCAGCCAAGGTCGTCGCAGTCGATAATGACCCACAAGCCCTGCTTGCGACACAATCCAACGCCGAACAAAATCAGCTGCCCGCCGCGCGTATTCCCACTTATTTACCCGAGGAATGCCCCGCTCACACCGCCGATTTGATCCTCGCCAACATCTTGGCTGAACCCCTGCGGCAATTGAAACCTGTGCTCTGCGCCCTGCTCAAGCAGGGCGGAGAAATCGTGATGTCAGGCATCCTGGAGCGGCAAGCGCCGTCTTTAATGGATTTTTATGCCGACGCCATTCAGTTCGAGCCGCCAACAGTCGAAGAAGGTTGGGTGCGCCTGTACGGGCGCAAGCGTTGATGCGGGAGCAGTCTCGCTTTATTACATTCCTGCAACTTACTGAATTACGTTAAGAATCCCGATACACTTTGTGCCCATAGCGAGAGCCCCCGCAGGGGGCTAACCAAGCCTGTTAATATACGTTACACTGCATTCATCACTAAGCGTCGACCGAAATGCTGACTCTCCGCATGACAACACCCCGTCTGACTCAATGCCCACACTGCAAAGCGACATTCAAAGTCACTGAAGAACAGCTCGGCATCGCCAATGGCCGCGTCCGCTGTGGCGCTTGCATGAACATCTTCGATGCGATCGCTTACAGCCTCGACCCGGCTAAAAATGCGAGCACGCCAGCCCCGGCGACACCGACCAAACCGAAACCGGAGCCCTCGGCCGACGATCTACTGCTGGACGACGACGACACTTTATTCGCAGACGACCCCGATGAAGACAAAAAAGCAGGCGGCTACTCCGGCGGCGGCTTTCTGTCCGACGAACTGAGCGATTCTTTCCTGGCACTCGACGACGATGATCACGACGCATTCAGTGACGACGTAGCCGATAAAAAACCGCCTCGGCAACAAACAGCATCGACCGTTAAGCTCGACAGCGACGAGAGCTGGGCTAACGAGATGCTGGAACAACTCGACCAGGAACCTTTTGACGACGCGTTACGCGCTGAACGTGAGCCGCGTGCTGGCACCACGCAAACGCGGGGCCGCCAAGCCCAACCAGACATCAAACCCGCGACGGCTTTTGAGCTGGAGCAACCCGCGCTTTTCGGGGCAGAGCCAACCACGCCGAAACAAAGCGCACCGAATGACTGGTTTAGCACCGAACTCGATCACGCCAATCCGTTCGATCGACTAACCATTTCCGAAGAAAACATCGAACGTCGCAGAAGCCCCTGGGTCTCGGCCCTACTCTGGTTGGGCTGCAGTGCACTTCTGCTGCTGCTACTGGCTCAGGCCAGTTGGTTCCACTATGAAACCTTGGCGCGCTACCCAGCCATCGCCACACTGTACCAGAAGGCCTGCGCGCACATTGGCTGCACCTTGCCCGCACTGGCAGATATCAACAAGATTCGCAGCACCAACCTCATCGTGCGTAGCCACCCTACTCAGCCAAAAACGTTGATTATTGAAGTGGTGTTAAGCAACGAAGCCGGTTTTGAGCAGCCCTTCCCTGATCTAGGGTTTTATTTCTCAGATATCAACAACCAAATCATCGCGCAAAGATTGATTCCTCCGCAGGAATACCTGTCTGGTGAAATGCAGAGTTGGACCCAGTTCCCGCCCGGCCAACCCATACATGTATCACTGGAAATCATGGACCCGGGCAAAGAGGCAGTGAACTACAACCTGAAGTTCTTCCCGCCCAAACAACACGCTGACGCTTCGGCTGCACCACAATCCTAAATGACGACACGGAGCGCTTGTTAATTGAACAAGCGCTCAAAAAATGTCAACCTGAATGCACAAAATATAATCAAAAAAAACCACTTGGCTCGCCTTTAACCCCCCAGTGGGTGCGAGTATCATTACTCCCCCTTGAGAGCCACCCCCTGAGTGCGGACGACAGCCCTTGCTAAACATTGGCCCCTATACTCTGGACAACCCGTTAATTCTGGCGCCCATGGCTGGGGTCACCGATCGCCCGTTTCGGCAGCTTTGTCGACAGCACGGCGCCGCTTTAGCGGTGTCAGAAATGGTGATCGCCGACCCAGACTTTTGGCAAACTAACAAGTCGAAATATCGACTGGACCATGCTGGAGAGACAGGCCCTATTTCTGTCCAAATCGCCGGTGGGGATGCACAAATGCTGGCGCAGGCCGCACGCTTGAATGCAGACAACGGCGCCCAATTGATCGATATCAACATGGGCTGCCCGGCGAAGAAGGTTTGCAATAAAGCAGCCGGCTCGGCGCTGATGAAAGACGAGCGCCTGGTGCAAGACATTCTTGAGGCCGTGGTCAGTACCAGCCCGGTTCCGGTGACGCTGAAAATGCGCACTGGCTGGTCACCCGAGCACCGCAATGCTCTGCGCATTGCCAAAATGGCTGAAGACATCGGCATACAGGCGATTGCCATTCATGGCAGAACACGCGCCTGCAAATATGAAGGCCATGCAGAATACGACACCATTGCTGAGATTAAGCAACAGCTGCGCATTCCGGTATTCGCTAATGGCGATATAGACAGCCCGGAAAAAGCTGCGGCGGTGCTGAATTATACCCAGGTAGACGGTCTGTTGATTGGACGTGCCGCGCAGGGCTGCCCCTGGATTTTTGACGATATCAATCATTTTTTGCAGACGGGGCAAAAGCGCCGTCCGCGGACGCCTCTGGAAATTGCCAACATACTGCAGGGTCATGTCAGCGCCTTGCACCAGTTTTATGGCGACACCATGGGGCCACGAATTGCCAGAAAACACGTCGGCTGGTACTTGGGCACGCAAGCCCAAGCCACCGAGTTTCGGCGCCAGTTCAACACCCTTGAATCTCCACAACAGCAACTGGAAGCTTTAGAGAAGTACTTTCAGCCAATAATCAATAAAGAGGAAGTAGCCGCATGACTACAGAAATGCTCGCTGATCATCAATCCATTACCGTCAAATCCAGCACCAGCCAAGTGGGCAGTGGTGCCACCCTGCGCGAAGTCGTGGAAACCACGCTGCGCGACTACCTGACCCAACTCGATGGCGCGCCCATGACCGACGTCTACCAGATGGTGCTGGCTGAAGTCGAAGCCCCGCTGTTAGAAGAAGTCATGAAGTACACGCGTAACAATCAGACTAAAGCTTCGACTTTGCTCGGCCTGAATCGCGGCACCTTGCGCAAGAAGCTGAAGCAGTACGGCCTGCTCTAAGTGCATGCCTGACGCGAGGTGTCAGACAAAAGGGTGGCCGAGCCACCCTTTCTGTTTTACGCCCCATATCGACGTTAAAACTTTTGTATTCAAGATGAGATCCGCAAGATGAACCAAGCCCCGCACGCTCCCGCCCCAGACTGGGTTCCCGTCAACCGCGCTCTACTCAGCGTTTCTGACAAAACCGGCATCGTCGAGTTTGCCCGCAGTTTGCATGAATTGGGTGTAGCACTGCTGTCGACCGGCGGTACCTTCAGGCTGTTGCAGG
>JBFHRI010000006.1:0-27113 GCA_041591755.1 Oleiphilaceae bacterium | reverse complement strand
GTGATCGACTGGGCGCTGATTCGTTCGCCCAGCACTTACACCGATATGCTGAATGACAATAACACGGCGGTTTACCTGGCCAAGGCCTATGGCGATGATTTGTTTCAGCCCAATAGCCTGCTCGATATGTTCAGTGAGTTAAGTGGTCCCAAGCGGATCGATCTGGTGTCTGGCACCCATGCTACAGCCGAATTGCTGCCCACCCTGCTTGGGGCCAGCGAAGATCGCATCTGGAACAACGTCTATGACTGGTTTGATACGCACCTCAAAGGCCAAAGCAATGCCATGACCCATGCAGCGCCGGTCTCTATGAAGGTGAAATTCAAGAATCGCCACGAGGATTTCGCGGCCTGGCCGATTCCGCAGGCACGTCAAACGACCTGGTATCTGCATCCGCGCAGTCTGTTCGATACCGGTGATCTGGAAAGCTATCCCTACTCCAGTTGGTTGGGTGCCACCAATACCATCAATGCCTGGGCCGGTACTTTATTCAGCACGCAAGTTCCGCTGTTATCGCAATTGCTGGAGCAGTTCGAAATTCCTACTTTGGCCGATATTTCCGCTGCGTCGGATTTTCGCAGCATTTATTTCGAAACCGACCGTTTGAGTCAAACCTTGAAGATTCGCGGGGAGCCTAGCGTGAAGTTGCAGGTCAAACCTCGCCATAACAAGATTCAGTTGGTGGCCTATCTGTACGATATGGATTTCTGGGGCACCGGCAAGCTGATTACGCACGGAGTGGTGACTTTGCCGGCGACACAAAGTGGTCAGCTGCAGACTCTGGATTTGGAGATGGTGACCACGGCCTATGATGTGCCGGCCGGCCATCGCGTGGTGCTGGCGATCGACACGCGTGATCCGCAATACAAGACACCGACCAGCACAGCCTATTATGTGGACTTCGAGTTTAGTCGCAATCGCCAGTCCGTATTGCGGATTCCCCACCTTTAACGGATTCACACTTTCGCGCCGCCGCTCGGCGCCGGATGACAGGGAGGTCGTCCGTTTCTTCTTCCAGCCCTTGCGTCGTATTGCTATTCGTCGGTACATTGTGCAGGCTATCTGTCTGTACAAGAATTTGCAGGCAGGCGGCCCTCTACAACTTACCCATAACGACAGCACATAGGTACTCTGCGATGGATGGTGCGGTATGAGTTCGCGTGTCGCGCTACAGGCAAGCGTGGGACGTGCGCCGGGTTTGGCCAGTGGACAGGTGCGCTCCTTGGTCGCCTTTGCCCAGCACCGTGGGATCGCATTGCGTGAGTGTCTGGCTGGCACCGGTTTAAGTACGCGCGACTATTGTCAGAAGGACTTCGACATTGCGCTGGCGCAAGAGCTGCAAATCATCCGTAATTTGATGACGGCCTTGCCGGCCGAAAGCCCTTATAAGCTCGGTTATGCGGCGGGCCTGCGCAGCGACTTGAACATTTACGGTCTGATTGGTCAGTCTGTGTTGTCGAGCCCCAATATCGGCGATGCCTTGGGACTGATCAGTCGCTATACCTCGCGTGCCATGCATTGCGTACAAATCAGATCGCGCTACGAAGATGGCCTCAGTCGCATTGAGTTTCAGCTAAAACTATCCGTTGATCCGGCTCTGGAGCAGTTTCTGATCGCGCGAGAAATGGGTCTGTGTAACGCTGTATATCGTTTGGTGACGGGCGATGCGGTAGAGCATGTGCGTGCAGTCGGGCTGCAATTTACGCCAGCCCAGGCGCAGGATTTTTTACCGAGTGCCTATGCGGGTTGCCCCATCCGTTGGGAGCAAAAACAAAACTATTTTCTGATCGACCCGGCGGCCTTAGACCTGCCGATGTTGTTTGGCGATGCCTCGGTGGCGCAGCTGTTGGAGCAGCACTGTTACGAGCGCATGCAACAAACTGTGGCCCTGCCAGAGGCTGACGCAGCGACGCGGCTGGTGCGGCGGGTTCAGGAATTGCTGACACGACAGCCGGAACTGGAGCGCGATGCTGCAGCGCGTCTACTGAACATGTCGACGCGTTCCTTGAGTCGGCGCTTGCAGCAAGCGGGGACCTGCTGGCGTACCTTGCTGTCGCAGCATCGGGCGGAACGCGCCAAAGCGCTATTGCAAGGCACCGACTATAGCCTGGAACGCGTCGCAGAATTGGCAGGGTACGCCAGTGGCAGCGCCTTGACCCATGCGTTCCAGCAGCACTTTGCGTGTACTCCTGCCCGCTGGCGCAGTGAGATGCGCGCCTGCGATGAGGTCGGTGCGACACCGACTCTACCTCCCGCGCAGGGGGCTGTGGGTCAATAGCCGTTTAGTGGTATCTCCCCTCCGCGTCGCGACGTGTTAGAGTGGTCGATCTTTTCCTATCTACCTTCGGAGTCAGCGCCATGATCGCCAGCTTTCCTGACCTGCTTACTGCGGCACGCCAGCAAGCCCAACCGCAGCGACTGTTGTTTCTTTTTGCGCGGGCCGAGGCCAGTGGACAGACGGAGCAGGGTACTCGCGGCAATCTGGAACCGGTGATGTGTGTCGATCGTTTACCGGAAGAAATCGCCTCCTTCGACGATTTTGTTGAAGAAGCGGACTCGATTGCTCAAGACTGGGATTTTATGTTTGCGGTGGGATTATCCGGCAACCAAGGGATCGCGCCGACGCCTGAAGAAGCCGAGCCTTACTTGAATAAAATGACCAACGACCTGGTCTCGGGTCATAACATCCAGATGTATGTGGTGTTCAATCGCGACGGCGATTTGGTGCAGATTCAAGCCGGCTAAACCGCGCCGTTTATGCCATCCACGACGATGGTACGAAAGGTCAGATTGATGCGCGGGCCGGTGGCCTTTTGCGTCGCCGGTAAACTGTGCAGCCAATTTTCCTGCGTGGTGCCTCGCATCAGCAACAGGCTGCCATGTTCCAACACCAATTCGCGCGTTTCCCGCGAACGTTTGTGGCGGAACAGAAAACGCCGCGCCGCCCCAAGACTCAGTGAGGCGATGGCGCCATGCTTTTTCAACTCACGCTCGGCATCGCTATGCCACGCCATCCCAACATCGCCCTCGGGATAGTAATTCAACAGGCAGGCGTTGTAGGTTTCCTGCGTCTCATCCTCAACCCAGGCTTTCAGCTCCAGAAGATCCTCACTCCACGGCCGGGCGATGCGCTTGGTGTTGGAATAGCCATAGGCGTAGTCGCGATCGGCGTGCCAGGCGATCAGGCGTCGCGTTTGTCGTTTTTGGCCATAGATCACCAGCTCGTCGGGAGACCAGTTGAGCGCGGAGCGCAGACGCTGCATGTAATCATCCGCTTCACTGCGGTTTAGCCGGGGTCCAAAGTAGAAGGCCTCGTCGGGCGGCTCGAGCAGAGACAAGGGGCCGCTGGCGTCATCGAACAAGTCCATCACCTGCCTCGCCGTCTCATCCGAGGTCGCTACGCCCCCAGGCGCGCGAGTATTTTACTCATCTGCACGCCAAACTGACGGGCGTTGCAAAGATCAGATTTTTGCAGACGCTGCCGCATTTCCTGGCGTAACTGCTGCAAGGCTTCGGGTTTGCGGGCCCACTCTCGGGCCAGGCGTTTATAGTCCACGACATCAATGCCGGCAAAGGCGCCAAAACCTGCTTGCTCCAGGATGCTGACGCTGACCCTCGCGGCATGGCGGTCGCCAGAAAAGGCGATCACCGGTACGCCCATCCAGAGCGCTTCGCAGGTCGTTGTGGTGCCGTTGTAGGGGAAGGTATCCAGCGCAATATCCATGCGGGAATACAGTTCAAGATGCGAGGCAGTGCCCGGCACGCTGCCCATCAGTTCAATGCGCGAAGCATCCACCCCGGCGTGCTCAAAAACGGCCAGAATACGTTTGCGCACGCTGGCTTCACCCAGCTGCTTAGCTTTTAGAAGAAGGTGTGAGTCGGGCGTGCGTTTGAGGATGTCAGCCCAGCATTCAAGCACCGTGTCATTGACCTTGGCCAGGTTGTTAAAACTACCGAAGGTAATGTAGCCGTTATTGAAATACGGCGGAATCGGGCTCACCGCGAGGCGCTCATCGCCCTCATAGCACAGGAATCCCGTCGGTAAGCGCAGTAACTTTTCGCTGGCCAGGGCGTCCGCCGCGGGAATGGGGTCGGTGGTGCTGTCGACCAGGCGTACGTCGATGGCGGGAATGCCAGTCGAGTGCGGATAACCCAGCCAGTTCACCTGCACTCGCGCCACACGTTGGCTCAGCACCGCCAGTCGGTTATTGCCGGTATGGCCGCTCAAGTCCAGCACGATATCGAGATTCTGCGCGCGCATTTGTGCCAGTAAGTCACGATCACTGAGGCTGGCGACTTCGTACCATTCGTCACAGTGCGCCTGCAGTTGCTCGGTCATGACGTCGCGGCGGGCATCATTGGCAAAGGCAATGACGCTAAAGCGCTCGCGATCGAGATGTTTCAGTAACGGCAGCAGAAAGTAGGCCACTGAATGCGTACGCAGGTCGGCCGAAAGCAGACCCAGACGAAGTTTTTTGGGGTTTCTGGCGGGCGGCGGTTGCCAGTCTGAGCTGGGAAACTGCTGACCCGCTTCGCGATGCAGTTGGGCTAACTGCTCGGGCTTGAGGTGTGGCAAATAATTACTATTCATCAGGGCATTGGAGAGCGCCGAATAGAGCTTACGATCTATCGCGAAAGCGGCCTGATAGGCTTTGATGGAGGCTTCAATCTGAAACAGGCCGAGATAGGCATTGCCCAGATTATTGAGTGTGCGCGAGTCATTATTGCGCAGCTTCAAGGCACGCGAGAGCGCCTCTTCAGCTTGTTCGAAGCGATTCAGCTTAATGCAAGCTGCGCCGAGGTTGGACCAGGCGTCGAAACTGCGATGATCCAGTTGTACGGCGGCCTCTAAATGCTGCGCTGCTTCCGCAAACTGACCCAAGCGCAAAAGTAAAACACCGAGCGCGTTACGATGACGCACATCGGCCGGCGCGTATTGCACGGCCTTGCGCAGCAGGGTTTCGGCTTCATGCAGCTCGCCCAACTGAAATACCAGATTGCCCAGTAAGAAGTTGGCCTCTGGGCTGTCGGGACGCTGTGCCAGTATCTGCAAATAAAGTTGCCGCGCTTCCTTAATACGACCTAGCGAATGCATGCTGTAGGCCTGCTTCAGGGCCTGCATCAGCTCCGGACTCAGGGGCGACGGATTTTTACGTTTTGAACTCTGCTTCATGGTCGTAGGGTTAGGCCGTTAGTCCATTCAAGGGCGTACGCTGCCCGCTTAGAAACAGTCACCTGGGACGCGCACCCAGCCTTCCATCAGCACACGTGCACTGCGACTCATCACCGCTTTGGTGACTTTCCAACTGCGGTCTTGCTGCACCGCTTCAGCGCCGACGCGCAGCGTACCGGAGGGATGCCCAAAGCACACGCTCTCGCGTGAGCCTCCGCCGGCAGCCAGATTCACCAGTGTTCCCGGGATCGCGGCGGCGGTGCCGATAGCCACCGCCGCCGTGCCCATCATCGCGTGATGCAGTTTGCCCATCGATAAGGCGCGTACCAGCAGATCGATCGAGTGAGCCTCGACGCGCTTGCCGCTGGAGGCAGTATAAGCTTGCGGCGGGGCGACAAAAGCAATCTTGGGCGTATGCTGGCGCGTCTGCGCCTCGGCCAAATCCTTGATCAGTCCCATTTTCAGGGCGCCATAGGCACGCAAGGTTTCAAAACGCGCCAAGGCCTGATTGTCGTTATTGATTGCATCCTGCAGTTCGGTACCGCTGTAGCCAATGTCTGCGGCATTCACGAAGACCGTGGGAATGCCGGCGTTAATGAGCGTTGCTTTTAAAGGTGCCATGCCCGGGATCTCGAGTTCGTCCACTAAATTTCCGGTAGGGAACATGGCGCCGCCGTCACCTTCGTCATCGGCAGGGTCCAGAAACTCGATCTGCACCTCGGCAGCCGGAAAGGTCACGCCATCCAGCTCAAAATCGCCGGTTTCCTGCACTTCGCCACGGTGCATCGGCACATGGGCGACAATTGTTTTCTGAATATTGGCTTGCCAAATACGCACCGTAGCATGGCCTTCTTTAGGGATGTGCGTGCTATCGAGCAGGCCCTGGCTGATGGCAAAGGCGCCGACAGCCGCAGTGAGATTGCCGCAATTGCCGCTCCAGTCGATCACCGGCTTGTCGATGGCGACCTGACCAAAGAGGTAATCAACATCGTGACCGGGCCGCGTACTGCGTGACAGAATCACCGTTTTGCTGGTGCTCGAAGTCGCCCCGCCCATGCCATCGGTGTGTTTGCCGTAGGGGTCGGGGCTGCCGATCACGCGCAGCAAAAGGGCGTCGCGGGCGCGACCCGGTACTTGCGCCGCAGTTGGCAAATCATCCAACTTAAAGAAAACGCCTTTACTAGTGCCGCCACGCATATACGTGGCGGGAATGCGAATTTGCGAAGCGTGGGTCATGGTACTTGTTCTCGATTTCAAATGGGCTCACTCTATCAGAGCTCGCGCCCGCAACAAAGGCCATGTATGGGGCCTCCCAGGCCCTCGGAGGACAGTCTTATGCAGCTTACTATCATCGGGCCGGATGGCCAGCCGCGTTGTGCTTGGGCCGGTTCGCATGCAGGTTTCTTTGCCTACCATGACGAGGAATGGGGCTATCCGGTAAAAGATGATCAGCGCTTGTTCGAGAAACTCTGCCTGGAAAGCTTTCAGTCTGGGCTCAGTTGGCGCACGATTCTCGCCAAACGGGAGAATTTTCGTCGTGCCTTTGCCCAGTTTGATTACGTTCAGATTGCTAAGTTCACTGAGCGCGATGTTGAGCGCTTATTGCAGGATGAAGGCATCATCCGGCATCGCGGCAAGATCGAGGCGGTGATCAACAACGCCAGACAAGCGCCAGCCCTGGCATCGGAATTTGGCTCCCTGGCGGCGTTTTTCTGGTCGTTCGAGCCGCCTGAGCAAGCGGTGCATCAGGCACAGCAGGCCTCGACGTCCGCACAGTCAGAAGCGATGTCGCGGGCATTGAAGAAACGAGGTTGGAAGTTTGTTGGGCCGACCACGCTGTACGCCTTGATGCAGGCCATGGGCCTGATCAACGATCATGTGGCGGGTTGTGTGTGTCGGCAACGTGTGGCGCAGGCACGGGCAGGCTTTGTGCGTCCTGAGTTGGGTGTTCGGTATTGGTTTTAAGGACTGAACAGCTCAGGCGTTGGACAGCATCGCTTGCGTGGTCTGGGGGCAGGGTAGACTGGGCAGCGTGACGCCGACCACGCGTAAACAGACTTTCTCGACATCGACGATAAAACGCTCCCGCGCGGCCTTTTCGCTGACCATGATTTCGCGGCCGATCGGATTCAACAGTCCTTCGGCGAGAATGCCCACAATGGCAGCCGCGGCCAAGGCGCTGTTTTGGGGTGGGAACTGACCGTGTTCGATACCGTCGTCAATCAGTTTCTGAAAGATATCGGCGTAAGCTTGGCGATATTTCAGGCGCTCAACTTCTACTTGTGGGTCCATCGGTTCGGCGATCAGCGCATAAGAAAGCTTGCGACCGGCTATGGCGCGATGGGAAAAACTAACGATCACATTGCTTAAGCGTTTGGCATGGCTCAAGGGTTCATCAGGGAAGGCCAAGTGCTCGACATTCTGGATTTCTTTATGCGTCGCAACGCGAAACACCTCGGTGCACAGCTTTGCTTTGCTATCGAAATAACGGTAAACCGTACCGGTGCCCAATCCGGCGCGTTCCGCCAGGGCGGTCATGGTCAGCGCGGCAAAGCCGCCATCGGCCACCAGCGTCAGTGCTGAATCGATGAGAAGCTTCAATTGCGCTTGCTTGCGCGCTTCGGTTTTTGCGGTGGGTCGATAAGCCATTGAGGGGTCCCTTTCTGCTCGCGCGCAGTGTACCGAAATTCGCGCAAGCTGCCTACATGGCTGAGCTTACTGTAGTGGGTAGCGCGCGTTTAGGGGGTCACAAGAAGCCGGAAAAAACTACTTGCATAAAAGTGAATCATGGTTCACTTTTATAGGTGTCTGTGAGCCCTGCGATGAGGACCGTCATGAGTAGCAAAGCCCCCGAAAGCCTGACGCTAAACAATGCTGCGACGGGTGGATTCAGTCCCAGCAATCGTTTTTGGGCAGAAACCCATGCCGTTGAAAATCAGCCACCGTTATTGCAGGACTATAACGTATTCAGCAGCGACCCAGCCTTGCAGGAATGGGTGTGTCGTGGCAGCGCAGAGTGGGCACTCTCATCCCTCACCGAATTTGGTGCGCGCACTGGTGCGGCCGAACTGATCGAGTGGGGCTTTATGGCCAATGCGGAAAAGCCCGTTTTGCATACGCATGACCGACGCGGTGAGCGCATTGATGAGGTCCGTTTTCATCCGGCCTATCATCAATGCATGGCCTTTTCCATGCAGCATGGTTTGCATGCTTCGCATTGGCGTGAACCCAGATTAGGAGCCCATGTTGCGCGGGCGGCGCGTAGTTACATGATGACGCAAGTGGAGCCGGGGCATGGCTGTCCGATTACCATGACCTCCGCGTGCATTCCTGCATTACGTCACCAGCCGGATGTGTATGCAGCTTGGGCGGACAAGATTCTCGATCTGCGCTATGACCCGCGTAACCTCTGCCACTTGGAAAAACACAGCGTGACTATTGGCATGGCCATGACTGAAAAACAGGGGGGCTCGGATGTCCGTCAAAATAGTACGCAGGCCTACCCCGTCGGCCAGGGCGGGCCGGGGCAAATGTATGAGTTGGTGGGGCACAAATATTTCGTTTCGGCGCCGATGTGCGATGCCTTCTTGGTTTTGGCGCAGACGCGTGCCGGCGTTTCCTGTTTCCTGGTGCCACGGTGGCGACCCGATGGCACCAAGAATCCGCTCCAGATTCAACGCTTGAAAAACAAGATGGGGAATGTTTCCAATGCCTCCAGTGAAACCGAATTGCGGGGGGCCTTGGGATGGTTAGTCGGCGAGGAGGGGCACGGCATCGCGGTGATACTCGAGATGGTTGCCATGACGCGTTTTGATTGCGTGATTGGCTCGGCCGCCCTGATGCGGCAAGCGGTCGCGCAGATTACGCATCACTGTCGCCATCGCCGGGCTTTTGGTGCGACCTTGGCGCAGCAACCCTTGATGCAGAATGTGCTGGCCGACTTGATTATCGAAAATGAAGCGGCGCTCGCGCTCGGTATGCGATTGGCGCAATGTCTCGATCGACAAGACAGCGAACTACACGAGAAGCAACTCCTGCGTTTGGGCACGGCCTTGGGCAAATATTGGGTCTGCAAGCGGGCGCCGGCACTGACTTACGAGGCGATGGAATGCATGGGTGGTAGCGGTGTGATGGAGGAAAGCATCCTGCCCAGACTCTACCGTGAAGCGCCAGTCAATGCGATCTGGGAGGGCAGTGGTAATGTGCAGTGTCTCGATATGTTGCGCGTCATGCAGCGCAGTCCAGAGGCCTTGCAGGCCGTGCTGGATGAATTAAACAGTGTGCGTGGCCGTCATGCGGCGTATGATGTTCGCTTAGATCGCCTATTGGCAGAATTGGCAGATCCGGCCGACATGGCCTATCGTTCCCGTCACTTGGTCGGCGCGATGGCTTTGCAATTGCAAGCTGCAGCGCTGCTGCAAGGCGGGACGGATTGGGTTGCACAAGCGTTTTGTGAGGCACGCCTGGCCCCTAGCTCAGAGGGCTGGCTGTTTGGGACGCTGCCGCGTTCCGTCGATTGTGGTGCATTCATTGCGCGCGCTTTGGTTTGAGCTTGTGCTAAGGCGCGCAGGATAGAAAGGTAAGCGTATTTATGTCAGAACTCGATCAGACCGCGTGGCTTGCGCTCGGAATTGTGGCTGGTTTGGTCCTGATCGCCTTCTTGGTGCATCAAATTCGCAGCTCGCTCGCTATTTTGCGCGAAGCGCAGCAGTCACAAAAAGCCGCCGGCCTTTCCTCAAACTTAGAGTTGGAAGATAGCCTGATTGTCTTGGCACGTTGTATTCTGGATGATCAAATCGAGTTGTCTGAGGCCTGCATTCGTGTCAAGGTCCTGATGGACAATCTCGATCCCGCTTGGCCGCAAAGTCAGGGATTGGCAATTTTCAGTGAGATGTATGACAAGCTCGCTCACATGCCGACGCATGCTGCGCGCAAGGCCACCGATAAGCGTTTTT
Source organism: Oleiphilaceae bacterium (assembly GCA_041591755.1). Lineage (GTDB taxonomy): Bacteria > Pseudomonadota > Gammaproteobacteria > Pseudomonadales > Oleiphilaceae > JBFHRI01. The sequence continues at coordinate 16,985 of JBFHRI010000006.1, read as the reverse complement.
TGTTCAAGCTGGACAAGCAGCGCTTTGATCTGGAGCGCCAACACCGCGAGGCCATTCGTGAGGGCGCCAAGACACTTTTGAAGCAGCTCGAAGTACCCACGCGACAGCTTGTAAGCTGATCGCATCACGTTCGCGTTAAATTGCTCAAAACAATGTTGACGAAAAGTTAATTATTGGTGATTATGCCCAACGCCCGAAGCGAACAGGAGCCGCATATTTCTTGTCCGTTTGGGTGGTAGTTCCCGCCGACGGGGTGTCCCGTACAGATCTCAGACTTGATGAATCGGAGGCTTGCAACATGCCATTAGCTCACCAATCAGATGAGTTCATTACTGTAAGTGATGATGTACAAAAAGGATTTTTCTATCTGGAAAACCGTCAGTTCGTCGGCCCATTCAACAATGAAGTTGAAGCGTCCAATGAAGCGATTAAGTGCTGTGCCCAAAGTGCACCGAGTGCTTGTCGCGCCATCTATCACGGCTCGGTTCGTTTGAATCGGGATACCAATCTGCAAGAGCCCCTCGCGGACATGCGCCAGATTGACGTGGTAGCCTTGAACGTAGCGGCCATCGCCTAAGCAGTCAGGCGAGCGACTGAACACAATAAGACGGAAAGAACAGCAGTCCACGTTAACGGCGTTACCGCGAAGTCAACGAGTCTAAACATCAAGCCCGCCACAAGCGGGCTTTGTTGTTTTTAGCGCCTAAATTAGCTTAGTCCTCGACCAGCAGGATAATCAGTTCACGTGGCCCATGGGCGCCATAGGCCAGCGTTTGTTGGATGTCGGCGGTTTTCGAAGGGCCTGAAATCAAGAGTCGATTCGCCTGACTTGAACTGGGTCTCCTATCTTCGAGCAGGGCCGGCAAGTCCGCCACGATCTGCTGCGCATAGAGCAATACCACATGCACGGGCGGAATCAGGGACAGGCTACGCGGCTCGTTTGGGTCAGGCCTCAGCCACAAAGCAGCGGGCTCAGCACTGGCGCCGGCACAGAGTGTAAAACTGGCATCCACCCTAAACAGACGGTCGTGTAATTGTTCGACTGCGTGCTCGAAGCGCCAAACCTCGGCGAGGGATGACAGAGCGGTCTCGGCGGCAGTGAGTTGGGGGTGTCCGGTGCCGAGCAGCCAGCTTTGTAGTCGGCGTTGCTGGGCCAGTTGTGCCAAGTGGCGAGGCCAGTTTTCTGCGCTACAGCGGATAAGCGAGGCATGATTCGCCTGCATTCCCTGCGCAAAGCGTTCAATCAAGTTATCGGGCGAAGGCTTGGGCGGAGCGGGTTCGATGGCTGCCGACTTTAACCCCTCAGTTCGAGCTCGACGTAGCCGCGCCAGAATCAGCTCACGGCTCATGGCGCTGCCCACGTCGTCGCAATTGCGCACTTAAGGAGCGTGCTGCAGGCTGGGGAAAATCCCGATGCCTAGACCAACCACTGGGATCACCCAGGGTGGCGTAAGGCCAATACCGTAACAGTGTCTGACTCAAGCGGTATAACCCGGGGCGGCGCATGGCAAGGCTCCATAGGCGCCAGCCCAGGCGCCGAGACCACGCTGCGTTACTTTGCTCGCGCTCTTGCCGCAGGCGCCGGATTAACCCCGGCAAATCGATACCGACTGGACAGGCCTCACCGCAGGCCCCGTTTAAGGAGCAGGCATCCAGTAAGTCGCCAGCGCGTTGTAAGCCTTGTTGCTGTGGGGTGACGACCTGGCCGATCGGGCCGGGGTAGGTGCTACCATAGGCATGTCCGCCGATGCGTGTATAGACGGGGCAGTGATTCATGCACGCGCCGCAGCGGATACAGGCCAGGGTTTCACGTAATTTAGGGTCCTGATACATCTGGCTGCGGCCATTATCGAGCAGTACCAAGTGCACCTCTTGCGGACCATCGAGTTCTTGGCCGCGCGGACCCTTGATCAGATTCACATAGGTCGTCAGTGCTTGGCCGGTGGCGGAGCGTGTCAGTAGGCTCAAGAGCGGTGCCAAGTCCTGCTCTGAGGGAATGACTTTTTCAATGCCCATCAGCGCGACATGAATGCGGGGTGCGGTACTGGAGAAGCGCCCATTGCCTTCGTTCTCCACTAGGCATAAGGTGCCGCTTTCTGCCACCGCGAAATTGACACCGGTTAGCCCCATCTCCGCGTGTTTAAAGTGTTCGCGCAGGATGGCTCGGCCCAACCCGATCATCCCATCGACATCGTCACTGGGGAGGCGATGACCGAGTTTTTCGGCGAACAGCTCGGCGATCTCTTCTTTGGTTTTGTGAATCGCGGGCATGATGATATGTGACGGGGTTTCATGGGCCAGCTGCACGATGTATTCCCCCATATCCGTTTCGGTGCAAACGATTCCCTGTTTCGCAAAAAAGGCATTCAGACCGATCTCCTCGCTGGCCATGGATTTGCCTTTAACCACCGCGCGGACTTGATGGCGTTGTGCGATGTCGAGAATGATTTGATTGGCCTGTGCTGCGTCTGCCGCCCAGTGCACCTGGATGCCATTACGAAGGCAATTATCTTCCAGCTGCTGCAACAGTTTTGGCAGTTCAGCCAATACCTGCTGTCGAATGCGCTGACCTTGCTGGCGCAATGCCTCCCAGTCGCTGACTTGCGCCGTCGCCTGCGCGCGTTTCTGGCGCAGAAAGTCCATGGCGCCGCGAAAGCTTTGTCGTATTTGTGGCGAACTTAAGGCCTTGCGGATACGGGTATTGAAGCCACTCATTTCTCAAAATCCCGGGTCGCCATAGCGGCCGCAGAAGGCGCTGGAGATAGATGAGCTTGGGGGAGATAGGCGCGCGCCAGAATCGAAGCAATATGCGGGGTATCGACGGATTGCCCCTGCCGAGTTAAATAGCCTCCCAGATTCATCAAGCAGCCACAATCACCTGAACAGATGCTGCGTGCGCCGGTGGCGCGTAGGTGCTGACATTTGTCGGCGGTCATGGCTAAGGAGACGTCTGGGCTTTTCACCGCAAAGGTCCCTCCGAAACCACAACATTCTTCCGCATAGGCCGGTAGACTCCATTGGAGTTCAGGAATTGACCTTAGGGCTGTTTCCCAGTCGTCTGCACTGTGGGTTTCGCGGCGCGCAGCGCAGGATTGATGCAGGGCAATCGCGGTCTCCGGGAGAGGGCGTGGCTTGAGGGACTGCAAGTGAGGGAGAAGAAAACTGACCAGTTCAAAGGTGCGAGCGGCCAGGGCTTGGGCCTGCACATGCTCGGAACTGCCGGGCTCAAATAGTTCCGGATAACGCTGAATCATGCCGGCACAGGAGGCTGAGGGTACGACGAGTGGCCAAGGTCGTGCGGAAAAGCTTGAGATGAGATAACGGGCGACCTTCACGCCTTGGCGCGTGAAGCCACTATTGCAAGCGGGTTGACCACAGCAGGTTTGGCCTTCGGGATAGATAACCTCGTAGCCACATAATTCGAGCAGAGCGATGGCATCCAAGCCGGCTTGGGGGTAAAACGTATCGATCAGACAGGTGCCGAAAAACCAGACAGGCTGCGCAGACCTCGTGCCCCGAAGGTCTTGCTCGGCCTTATTGCACGACATCGCCAGGCTTCATGGGGGAGGCCGAGACTTGTTGGTTCAGCGCTTCGATATTGATGTTGCGGGCATCGTGCCAGTCGGCATCGGTGGCGGCCTCGAAGCCATTGCTGACCTGCATATAGTTGAGCATCTCAGTCGTTTGCGGATACTTGATCATGGCAACCAGAGTGCGTTGCATGCGCAGATTGGTATAGGAATCGATGCGCGGATGGACGACAAAGGCCCACGGCGTATAGCCCGGGCTATCCCACACCACACGGGTGCGACCTTTTAGCTCGCCACTGGCCGCGTCGTAGGTGCTGCCGCTAATGGCGACGCCTTCGGCCTGGTCCTTAAACAAAGCTTGAATGGCCTGTTGATCGTTGGCGAAGAACACCGGCTGGATGTTGAAATTGGCGCGCATCAGCGCATCGCGGGTGATGACTGAGCTGGCGTAATCCAAAGGGTGCCCCATGGCGATGGGTTTGTCGCGCATCAGTGCAAAGGTGCTGTAGTCACTAAATTTTTTGACCAAGACGACCGTGCGCAAGGGTTCGGCTTTGCGTTTAGCAATGGCCGTGTAGCCCGGAAACTGGCCAAAGTTGACCAATTGCAAAGGGGATATATAAGCAAAGTCATAGTCCCCTTTGGCCAGCTTGCGCTCGAATTCCAGCTGACTTTTTGGCAGCTCAAGTTTCAGCTTCAAGCCGGATTGCTTTGCAAGCAGCGCAACGGCTTCCTGCCAAACTTGCTGTTTACTGGGCAGCGTACGCAAAGTGGCGTCAGCCTCCTTAGTGTCTTTGCGTTTTTGGAATTTGTTGAGTTCGGGCTCCGGCGCTTGCACCACGTAAGGATCGGGCAGTTCCGGTGTAACGCCGATCAGCAAGGCACCGGGCTGCGCCAGACCGAGAGGACTAAACAGGAGCGCCGTCAGTAACGTGAGTCGGCACAGGGGGGCGTAGTGCCAGCGAAAGTAGATACGAATCATGAACCACACTTAGGTCAAGGCTAATCAAATAGACGGAGCGTTTTGGGCTTGCCGTCCAGAGTCAATAAGAAGCTGCGCTATTCTGCCACAGATAAGACTGCACACCTACCTGACGGAATCGCTTCGCCTAGTCTAGAATGTTGCCTAGTCTGACTGCATTCGAGATGCAGAGGTTCCCGTTCGCGCAAGAGGAAATTGTATGGCCAAAGCTGCACCCAAATCCACGCTGTCCCGACAACTGAGCTTGTTGGCAGCGCAGGCGCCAAATATTCCACTCGAACTGAGTCTGTATCCCTGGCGCGTGAGTGCACCTTATTCCGAACTCAATTGGAAAAGTTATGGGGCCCGTTCGAACTTATTGCAAGTCTTGCGCAGCTGTGTCGTCCCGCACACTGAAAAGCGCATGAATCTGCGTAGCGGTTACGCTGTGCCCAACACCGCGGTTGCGGCCAATGAAGATCAGGAAGTCTGGTTTTTTCTCAACGGCCCGGCCGCCGACAAACGCTTGTTGCAGGTCAATGGCGATGCCCTGGCCGAATTGTTCGGGCGCAAAATCAATTTGCTCTATAACGCCTCGGAAGGCTTGGTGAATGACCTGCTCGAATGTGTCACGGGACGCACCGGCCTGCATAGCAGCCGCACGGCCACCACTCTGTGCAAACTGCTCGAGGCGGAGTTGCGTCATCGCGATAAGGTGGTCTTAATTGCCCATTCGCAGGGCGCGAGTATTGCGATCCATGCCATGGAGCGTCTCGCTGAACGTTTACGCAAATCGGGTCGCGATGAAGGGATGCTGGAAAAGCTTGAGTTTTATTCCTTTGGCATGGCGAGCTGCGAACACACTCTGCCGGATGCGGTGTACGCAGAGCATTTTGCCAATGCCCATGATGTCATCGCCAACCTTGGGATCCTTGCGTCCGATCAGCTCAACGGGGAGCAAGTCTTTGTAAACCGCAGCGGCTGCGGCCACCTTTTGAACGCGCATTACCTGCCCGATTTCAAGCTTGGTAAATACCATGGCCGACAGCGGCGCGGCAGTCGTTTGGCGACTTATTTGCGAAAAAATTGAAAGGCGTCCGCCACTGAATGGGGGCGGCTGATCGAGACCATCATTGGATAAATTTTCTGCAGAATTTGGACATTCATTGACCGGCCGGCTAAAACTGATTGAGGGCTCTAGAGTTTTCGATTGCTTACAAAATGGTTGTTGTCCCGTAAGCTGATTAGCCCAACGCGTTATAAAGTATAAAAATGGCCTCGTCGCTCCTTAGAGGAGGCGTAGCTTTCTCTCAGGGAATTCAGAATGAAATTGAAGTTTAGGTTACCGTTGGCCTTGCTGCTCATTGGTATCGTCCCGGCTTTGTTATTGCTTTATATTTCTCTCCATACCGCCACTCAACTCCTCTTAGAAAGTAAGTTTGAGCAGCTGCAGTCCTTGAAAGAGGTTAAGCGTTCGGCGGTGAACCGATATTTGACACAGGTTCAGAATCAAGTCGCCTCTCTCGCCAATGCGCCTTTGGTTGTGCAGAGTCTTGGTGCATTCGACCGGGGCTTCAAAAGTTTTGTGTTGGAGCAAGACGGTGATACAGAGGCGAACCTTCGTCTAAGCGAGTTTTATGAGCAGGAATTTCTGCGTTTGCTGCGCGAAAAAAATCCTGCGGCCCAAGAGTCGCGTGACCGACTGTTGGGTGATCTGGGCGCTAACGCTCGAGCGCTGCAAAACCAGTACATTGCGCTCAATCCGCATCCAACCGGGGAGAAGCATCTCCTGACTGAAGCCGCAAATGGGACAACGTATGATCGCACTCATGCGCGCGTCCATCCGTTCTTTCGTGATTTTCTGGAACGTTTTGGCTATTACGATATTTTCTTGATTAGTCTTGAGGGCGAGATCCTTTACAGCGTCTTTAAAGAGGTGGATTTTGCCACCTCGCTCAGAGATGGGGTATATGCTGATAGCGGTCTGGCTCAGGCCTACCGCTGGGCGCTTGATAGTGCGGAGGGTGATCCGGCTAAAGTCGTCGATTTTGCCCCGTACTTGCCCTCTTATAACGCGCCTGCGGGGTTTATCGCCGCCCCTGTGTTCGAGGCAGGGCGTAAAATAGGCGTCATCGCCTTCCAGTTTCCGATCAATCGACTCAACGAAATCATGTCGGAGCGACAAGGTATGGGGGAAACCGGTGAGACCTACTTAGTCGGTGGTGACTTGCTGATGCGCTCGGACTCCTATCTCGACCCTGTGAATCATAGTGTTGAAGCCTCCTTTCGCAAGCCTGAAACGGGGCGAGTCGACACCGTTGCAACGGCTGCTGCGAAAGCCGGCACCAGTGACGTACGTATTTTGATCGACTATAACGGCAACCCGGTATTGTCAGCGTTTGGTCCGCTGGGATTTGCCGGCCTGGATTGGATGATTCTTGCGGAAATCGACGAAGCAGAAGTGATGCACGATATTCGCTCTTTGCGTAACTTCATGTTCATGATCGTCGCCGTAGCAGTATTGGTGATATTGGTGGTTGCGAGTCTTATTACGCGCGCCATTATCCAGCCCTTGGGTGGTGAACCTGAGGAAATGGAAGCGATTGCCGCAAAAATTGCAGCCGGTGATTTAACTCTAAAGTTTGATCAGACGCGCACTGCAACCGGAGCCTATGGCTCTCTTCAGCAAATGGCATTGAGTTTGAAGGGCTTGTTGTCTGAAATCACTGGTGCCGCGGTGCAACAAGCCAGTGCGGCCGAAGAGTTGTCATCGATTACCTGCGAAAACGGTCGCACCTTTGAACGCCAGCGCGAGCATACCGAGCAGGTGGCGACGGCAGTGCACGAAATGTCGACGTCGATCAACGAGGTTAGTCGAACAACGGTAGAGGTGGCCTCCGCTTCGAAGGACGCGCGCAGTAATGTTGTGAGCGGTTCCTCGGAAGTCATGTCTGCCTCACAAGAAGTAAAGTCGGTCGCCGAAGATCTTGATGAGGCAAAACATAAGGTCGAAATTTTAAGACGGCAGGCTGACAGCATTGCGGGCATTTTAAATGCCATTAAAGGTATTGCTGATCAGACTAACTTGCTGGCGCTGAATGCAGCAATTGAAGCAGCGCGGGCAGGTGATCAAGGGCGCGGTTTTGCCGTGGTGGCCGAAGAGGTGCGTAGTTTGGCGCAAAACACACAGCGCTCGACCGAGGAAATCTCACATATGATTACCGCGCTGCAAAATGGGACAGAGGCAGCCTGTTCGGTGATGTCGACCTGCGCTAACAGCATGCAGTCGGTTGCGAAGCGGGCCTTGGACACTGCCGATAATCTGGCTAAAGCGGTCTCCTCGGCTGAACAGATCGACGACATGATGATTCAGATCGCCAGCGCGCTGGAGCAGCAGTCGGCGGTAGCGGAAGAGATTAATGACAAACTCTCCCAGATCAATATGATGAGCCATGAAAGTGGCGAGGCCGTCACTCAAATATCCACCGCGAGTGGTGAGCTGGCGAGCTTGTCCTCGGGCCTGCAGTCTTTGGTACAGCGCTTTAAAACCTAATTGATGGGCGGGGCGTTCTTCTTTTTGGTCAACAGGTTGTCTAGGGTGAAATCATAGCCTTGGGCGCCTGCCTTCACGCGGGATAGGCCGCCAAAATCAAACTCCCGCCAGTCACCCGATTGCAGCAAGGGCTCCAGCAAATGCATGTTTTCGGGCGTGATGACTTGCATCGGCGATAGAAATTCCAGTTTGAAGTCCGCAAAGTCTTTGCCGTGGTGATAATCATGCAGCAGCAGCATGGCCCACGCGCCTTCGATAAAATGTCCTCCAACCGTTGCGCTCATCAGTCCTTGCCGGATCGCTTGCAGGCCCGCTGGCGTCCAATCAATCCCACCGATCAGCAACTCCTTGCCGGGCTTGTAGCCGGCCAGTTGCAATTCTTCAGCAGCGCCCAGAGCCATATGATCGCTGGCGGCCCAAATAATGCGTGTGTGTGGGTAGCGTGCCATTAAACCGATGGCTTGTTGTCCCGCCAAGTCTGCTCGCCATTGCGAAAACACCAGCTGATTCAAACCGAGTTGAGAATTGATTTCGACTATGGCGTGCAAGCCGAGATTGCGGCGTTGTGCTGCCGAGGAGTCGTGCGAGCCGCTAAGTCCGATAATGCTGAACTGCTTTTCATCTTTGAACAGGGCCGCGGCCTGGAGGGCCAGTGTCGTGATCAGAAGTTTTCCTGCGGCCTGGTCATCCGGGTGCAAGTGGCCGATCCAATACTTGAAGTGCTGGCGTGGCGCTCCGACCTCAGCTTTAAACCTAAACGGGATATCTGTGTTGATAATCAGTGAAGGCACCTTGGCATGCTCTGCCATTCGAAGCATTTCCAGGCCGGCGCCATGTTGAAACATAAACACTAGGTAATCGGGCCTGTCGCTACTTTCCAGCAGGGATTGCGTCAAGCGCGTGGCGTGATAACGGTTCTCCTCAGCGTAGTGGATTTGCAGTTGCATTCCCAGATCGCTAGCGGCCGCCTTCATCACGGCGTTGACTTGGTCCCAGAACGGATTACCGGGTTTGTCAGGATTGATGAAGCTGACGCGTATTCCCTCAGCATGGCTGAGGCAGGCGAGGCTCATCGCTAACCAGAAAAGCAGGATCGGAAAGAACTTGAGGTATTCCTGCGGAGGTGTTTGCATGCAGCGTCCGGAATCTCAATATGTTTAGAGGGCCAAATTTATGTTTCAGCCCCCTGTTTCATTCTAGCGTAAGCCGCCAGAAATGCCGCTAGCGCTTAGTTCCTCACGTAAGGCGGCGGCCCATTCGAGCCAGGCCTGTTCGAGCCGTATCCCGAATTTCAATGTGGCATGAGGAAGGCGATAGTGCGCGTAGGTTTCGGGTTGCAGGGTCTGCAGGCTCTGGTGAATGCTTAGATAGCCATTGAGCGTATGTTGGTGTTGGGCTTCCTGCTCGCTGAGTTCCTTTAGCAGCGCGGCTGGATCACGCTGGCCCGAGGCATAAACCTTAACTAGAAATGGATCTTTATAGGTCCCCGCTTTACTGGGTTTTTGCAGCCAATGGGTCAGCGCTTGGCGTCCCCGCTCTGTCAATGCATAACGTTTGGCGGGCTTGCCCGATTGCAAGGTTTCCGCAAAACTGACCCAGCCTTGCTCGCTCAGCTTTGACAGCTCTTTATAAATTTGCTGGTGGCTGGCCGACCAAAAACAGCCCACGCTCTTCTTAAAACGCTTGCTGAGTTCATAGCCGGTACCGTCTTCGATTTCTAGGATGGCCAAGATAGCATGCGCCAATGACATATCGGTCTGAGCTCCTTATGGGAAGGTGAGAAAGGTCTGCAAAGTGCTTTCTTTTTATGCAAAAAGTTGCATAATGTCGCCATGCAATTTTTTGCATATTTGTATACTAGTGCATTCAGTCATTATGTTGTGAAATTAAACGCTCAGTCGCGAGAAATAATATGGCCAAGTCAATTGCATCCGTTGAAGCGAATAAGCCCAAATCCAGCCCTAAGCCCAGTACCATTCGCATCGGTACGCGTTACCGGCCGAATCGTTTGAACGGTCCCTACGATGCGATTGTGATTGGTTCCGGAATGGGAGGGCTGACAACGGCCGCTTGTCTCAGTAAAACGGGGCGTAAGGTGTTGGTACTGGAACAGCATTACACGGCCGGTGGTTTTACCCACAGTTACTCGCGCAATGGCTACGAGTGGGATGTGGGTGTGCACTACATTGGTGACGTGGGCCACCCTAAAACACTGGCGCGCAAGGTGTTCGACTTTATCAGTAACGGGGCCTTGAAGTGGGCACCGATGGACGCTAACTACGATCGATTTTATTTTGGCAACGAGCAATTCGATCTGATCGCCGGCACGGAAAACTTTATTGATAATTTAGTCGCGGCTTTTCCGGAGGAAGAGGCAGCGATTAAGGCCTATGTGAAATTGCTGAGTGAAGTGGCGGATTTGATGCCCTTCACCTCTATCGAAAAATTCCTGCCTTCGCTGATGGCCGGACCCTTCAGCTTCTTACGCAAGAAACTGATGCCCAAGATGTTCCGTCAAACCACCTATGAAGTGCTGCGCGGACTGACGGCCAACGAAAAACTGATTGGCGTGTTGACCGGGCAATGGGGCGACTGCGGGTTGCCGCCCAAGGAATCCAGCTTCATCATCCATGCCTTGATTGCCAAACACTACATTCATGGCGGCTACTACCCGATCGGTGGCGCTTCGCAGATTGCCGAAACCGTGATTCCAGTGATTCAGCAGTCTGGGGGCGAGGTCTTTACCTATGCCAATGTGGCTGAGATTCTGTTGGAGAAGGGGCGTGCGGTGGGCGTGCTTATGGCCGATGGAACCGAAATCCGTTCGCCCATCGTGATCAGTAATGCCGGAGTTTACCATACCTTCGAACATTTACTGCCGACTGACGTAGCCCAGAAACATGGCTATAGCGCCAAGTTAAAGCAGGTCAAACGCTCGATGGCGCATGTCGGCATGTATATTGGCCTGCAGGGTACGGCTGAAGAGCTGGGCCTGCCCAAGACCAACTTCTGGATCTATCCCGATTATCAGCCAGAAAAAAATATTGCGCGCTTTATCGACGATATGTCGGCAGAGTTTCCGGTGGTCTACATTTCGTTCCCCTCAGCCAAGGATCCAAGCTTCAGTCAGCGCTATCCGGGCCGCGCGACCATCGAGATTGTCGCGCCCGCGACTTATGAGTGGTTTGCCCAATGGCAAGATGAAACCTGGGGTAAGCGCGGTGAGCAGTATGAGTCACTGAAAGATTATTTTTCGCAGCGTTTGTTGGAGGTGCTGTACCAGAAGCTGCCTCAACTGCGTGGTAAGATCGACTACTACGAGCTCTCGACACCACTTTCGACGCAGTTTTTCTGTGTCTATGAGAAGGGCGAGATCTATGGCTTGGATCATACACCCAGCCGCTTCGAACAGACCTGGCTGCGCCCCAAGACCTCGATTCCCGGTTTGTATCTGACCGGACAGGATGTGCTCAGCTGCGGCGTGGTGGGTGCAATGCTAGCCGGTGTGGGTTCGGCCTTTAGCATCTTGGGTTGGCGTTCGTTTGAGTTGGTGCGTGCGCTGATGGCCGCGCCCGGTCAGCAAGCGGATGCAAAGAGAGAGTCAGTCGTGACAAGTGGACGCTAGCGGTCGTTTCATTGCCACTGCTGGCTCGTTCCGGCTCAGGCGCCCTCAATGCCGTCATTCCGTACAGGCACCCTCAACGCCGTCATTCCGGCGTAGGCCGGAATCCATGTTTTAGGCCACGCGGATTTCGCGATGGGCATGTCGATGTCAAACACCTGCCTGAGTTCTGGATCCCGGATCGAGTCCGGGATGACACGGGCGCCGTGAGCGATTTTTCGTTTGAAGGCACTTATTCCAGATAGCGATTCAGAATCGCCTGATAGGTGCCGTTCTGTTTAATGGCCTCAAGAGCCGTATTGACCTTCTCGATGGTCTCCGACGGCACGGACTTTTTGCTGAACATCAGAAAAATATCTGAGCTGCTGACCTTCAGGGGGTGTAGCTCAATCTTATTGCCGGCGCCTTCCTGCTTGGCCAGGAAGGGCCCGGTATAGCGATCGATCAGAATGCCATCGACACGCCCCGCAAGCAGCTTTTTCAGATTGGCGGTATCGCTGTTCACAATACTGACTTTCTTGCTGTAGGCTTCGTCTTCCATACTTTTCTGGTGCTCGTCACCATAAAAGAAGTCACGCACGATGCCCAATTTGAAGTCCGCTTTGACGATGTCGCTGAGTTTTTCCAGGGAATACTTGCCAACTTCACCTTTTCTAACCATCAGCACCATCGTCTCGTCGCGATAGGGGGTCGAGAAATTGGCATACTGTTGGCGTTCCTCGTTGAGCGATGCGCCCGAGACAAAATCAGTCGCGCCCGACTCGATTTCTTTCAAGGCGCGCGCCCAGGGGCGTTTTTTATAACTGATTTTGCAATCCGCCTGCTTGAAGATCGCCTGCACCAGCTCCACATCGAGCCCGGTCAGGGTTTCTTTATCCTGATATTGATAAGGCTCCCAAGGTTCCCAGCTTGATGAAAGGCTGCATGCGGCCTGGGATTGAGTGCTTAAGAGTGTGGCCAGGGCGAAGCCGATGAGTTTGGCTGCGAGGCGACGGTGTGCTTGTTTTTGGGTCATCGCGATCCTCCATTCGTAGGTGATTATCGAATGTAGTCAAGCGCGTGGCATTTGGCAAAATCGCAGGAGAAACGAGGTGAGAGGAAGCTTCAAAAATCTCTTAGATGCAGCCTCCAACAACGCCTCATTACAGCACAGGCTCTCCCAACGCGGTCATTCCAGCTCAGGCTCCCTCAACACCGTCATTCCGGCGCGGGCCCTCCCAGCGCCGTCATTCCGGCGCAGGCCGGAATCCATGTTTCAGGCCACGCGAATTTCGCGATAGGCGTGGAGTCGTCAAGCCCGTGCTTGAGTTCTGGATCGAGTCCGGGATGACAAATAAGTCTCGTCAGGGGATGACAAGGCGATTGTTACGGGCCAGGGCGATGCCTGGCATGCAATAAAAAAAGGGGCACTATCCGCGATAGCGCCCCTTTTTCGGGTGTTCAGCTCACACGAATGTGAATCAGAACTTCAGCTCGTAGCCGATACCCACGGTTGAGTCGGTGGCTTCATCCGTGCTGATGGAGCGGTCGCCTTCGGTTTCGATGGCGGCATAGTAAGCAAATACTGAGGAGTTGCTTCCCAGTTTGCGGTCAATACCGATGGCGCGTTGGAAGGCTTTGGTATCGCTTAGGCCGGCCGCTGAGGGCGTTGACTTAGATTGTGCCAGCTGCAGTTTGGCTGTCCACAATGAATCAATGGCCACCGCGGTGCTGATCAACCAAGCGTCTTGCTCTTTAAAACTGCCAGTTGGAACAAAGTCAAAGCCAGTTCTGTACTTGCCTACCACGTCATAGTCTTCGGTACGCTCTGCCGTCTGATAGATCGCGCCCAATTTTACGGGCTTCAATTCATAGCTGGCCGTAAAGCGTGTGACATCGCTGCGTTCCACATTGGTGTCATGGGCAAGTGCCAGGTATAGAGTGTCTAAACGGTATGACAGGGCAACAGAAGAGTGATCGGCCGGGCCGTTGTCATCGTTATCGTGTTTATCGTTTGCAGAGGTCCCAGTATTTTCGCCGGAGCCCTCTCCCGCTGCGAAACCTACGGCCAGGTTAAAGCCGGCAAGTGTTGGAGAGGTGTAGACGATGCCGTTATTTAGACGGTTGTCACCGACCATCACATTTGCCAGGTCGCCCACAGACAGATCATTAAACTGATCAACCTTGTCCTGTGAAAGTTTTAGCGGGGTGTCGTGACGGCCAAATACCAGGGTGCCGAAGTCTTTATGCTGCAAGCCGGCAAAGGTATTGCGCTGCTTGAATGGGCTGCTGCCGTCGCCTTGCTTGTCGGCATCTGGAATGACCTCATATTCCAGTCCGTATACGCCGACCAGATTGCCTTCAATTGGGATATCGCCTTTGAAGCCAATTCTTGAGGAGTTACTGTTCAGGGTCCAGTTGTCAGTGGTGGACTTGGCGCTGCCGGCGACGATGGATTCGAAGGAGTTGCTATTTAAACTCACATTCACCTTGCCATATACAGTCGGTGCTTTAAGTTCGGTGGCGAGAGTCGATTGGGTCAGACCGATGGCAGAAAGGGCGACCAGGGTAGAGAGAGTTGTTCGGTTCATAAAATTAGGTATCCACTCATGTTGTATGAATCTGTTGGTTCGATCGTTCAGGGCGGCTCAAGCCAGTCCCTGTGTTTCGATAGGGCTCAGTGTGGAGTTGCAATATGACAGTCATATGACAGTTGGCGATGTTCTTTAGACTGTTTAGGTATTGTTATATGCCGTAAGGTTATTCAGCCGATCTCGGCACCTGCTTTCTATTTGAGCGACTAAGGCCTTTCTGGTATCCTGCGGCGCCAATCTGAGATGGACTTTCTCCCTACCTTCTTCTTGTTTTTTCGGAATGAATTTTTCGTAATGGTGATCGGAGCCTGTGGGTCATGCACATCAAACCGAGATGTACCGACCGCACAGATCTCCGGGCTGATTGATCAAGTCTGACTAATTGACGGGTTTTGCATGACACGTTTTATATTCGTGACTGGCGGTGTGGTGTCGTCGCTGGGTAAAGGTATTGCTTCGGCTTCATTGGCGGCCATCCTCGAAGCGCGCGGTCTCAAAGTGACCATGCTCAAGCTCGATCCCTACATAAATGTGGACCCGGGTACCATGAGTCCATTCCAACATGGTGAAGTGTTTGTGACCGAAGATGGCGCCGAGACCGATCTCGATCTGGGCCATTATGAGCGCTTTATTCGCACCACCATGTCGAAGAACAATAACTTCACTACGGGCAAGGTCTACGAGGCGGTGATTCGTAAAGAGCGTCGCGGAGACTACCTGGGTGGCACGGTGCAGGTGATCCCGCATATTACCGACGAGATCAAGCGCCGTATTGTGGCCGGAGCTGAAGGGCACGATGTGGCGCTGGTGGAAATTGGCGGGACCGTAGGCGATATCGAGTCGCTGCCCTTCCTTGAAGCGGCGCGTCAATTGAAGATCGAAGTGGGCAGTCAGCGGGCGATGTTTATGCACCTGACCTTGGTGCCCTATATCGCGACTGCGGGTGAAACTAAAACCAAACCGACTCAGCATTCGGTCAAAGAACTGCGCTCGATTGGTATTCAGCCCGATATTCTGTTGTGCCGCTCTGACCATGAAGTCGATGCGTCCTCGCGTCAAAAGATCGCGTTGTTCACCAACGTCGAGCAGCGCGCGGTCATCCCGCTGCAGGATGCGCCCAGCATCTACAAAATCCCGCGTATGCTGCATGAGTATGGTCTCGATAGCATTATCGTCGAGCGTTTTGATCTGAAATGCGGCGATGCCGATTTGTCTGAGTGGGATCAAGTTGTAGAAGCGGAAGCCAATCCGCATACGGCTGTCACCATCGCGATGGTCGGTAAATATATGGAACTACTGGATGCCTATAAATCGCTGATCGAAGCTTTAAAGCATGCCGGCATTCGCACGCGCACTAAGATTAATTTCCGCTTTATTGATTCCGAGTCGATCGAAACACAAGGCTTGGAGCAACTCAAGGGTGTCGATGGCATTCTGGTCCCTGGTGGCTTTGGTAATCGTGGCGTCGAAGGCAAAATCCGCACGGTGCAATATGCGCGTGAAAGTAAAATCCCGTATTTGGGCATCTGTCTGGGAATGCAGGTCGCCGTTATTGAGTTTGCGCGTCACATCGCCGGTATGGCCGATGCCAATAGCACCGAATTCAAACAAGACTGCGCGCACCCGGTCATTGGTCTGATTACCGAATGGAAAGATGCCAGCGGCAATACCGAACAACGCGATCAGAATTGTGATCTGGGCGGTACGATGCGTCTGGGCGGTCAGGAATGTCGTTTGAAGAAAGGCTCGCGTGCGCATCAGAGCTATGGTCGCGATACGATTATGGAGCGTCATCGTCATCGTTATGAGGTGAACAACAATCTGCTGCCTGAGCTGGAACAGGCGGGTTTGATTGTATCGGGCCGTTCGATGGACGATGCGCTGGTGGAAGTGATTGAGGTACCCGATCATCCGTGGTTCGTGGCCTGTCAGTTCCACCCGGAATTCACTTCGACACCGCGTGACGGCCACGGCCTGTTTGAAGGTTTCGTGCGCGCTGCGGTCGAACGTCGCAAGCTAGTCGGCTGAGGCAGCGCATGATGAAACAGGTTCAGGTCCAGTCCATTCGTATCGCGAACGATCAGCCCTTCGTGTTGTTTGCAGGGATGAATGTACTGGAATCGCGTGACTTGGCCATGCAAGTGGCCGAGACCTATGTGAAAGTGACCGAGAAGCTTGGCATTCCCTACGTCTTCAAAGCGTCCTTTGATAAAGCCAACCGCTCTTCGATTCATTCCTTCCGCGGACCGGGAATGGAAGCAGGCCTGCGCATTTTTGAGGAAATCAAAAAGACCTTTGGCGTGCCCGTCATCACTGATGTGCATGAGCCCTACCAGGCCGCGCCGGTGGCCGAAGTGTGCGACATTATTCAATTGCCGGCCTTCCTTTCGCGCCAGACCGACCTGGTGCAGGCGATGGCCGCAACCGGTGCGGTGATCAACATTAAAAAGGCCCAGTTTCTGGCGCCGCAGGAAATGCAGCACATCCTCACAAAGTGTGAGGAGGCGGGCTATGATCGCCTGATTCTATGTGAGCGTGGCAGTTGCTTCGGCTACAACAATCTGGTGGTCGATATGCTGGGCTTCGGCATCATGAAGGCGTTTGGCTATCCGCTGTTTTTTGACGTAACGCATGCGCTGCAGCGACCGGGTGGTCGCGCCGACTCGGCCGATGGCCGGCGCGAAGCGGTATTGGATTTAGCTTTGGCCGGAATGTCGCAGGGCCTGGCCGGGCTGTTCCTCGAAGC
>JBFHRI010000005.1:0-29609 GCA_041591755.1 Oleiphilaceae bacterium | reverse complement strand
GCGTGCCAATCAGACGCCCTTGTTCCGCATCGACAAAGATGTGGGTGTGGTCGCCGTGTTCACCACCATTGCGCCGTCTTCGGATGCCTGCTCCAGTGGCGGTCAAAGCGGCTTCTATTGTGTGCCGGCGAAGGATGGCCTGCATCCCGGCAAGGCACTGTGTGACCTTAATGGTGACGGCGCGTTTGATTCGAACGATATCGGTTTAGGGCGACGCCTACCGTACTTGGTCTCGGAGGCAAGTATTCTGGGCAAGAATGTGTACATGAATCGCTCGAATAACACAGAAGGCACTAGCGGAGGTTCGAGCGGTACCCTGTCGGCGATCACCGATACCATCAAGAACAATATTGACGATGGCAGTGATGCGCGCAAAGGGCGCTTGGGCTGGCATGAGTTGATTAAAGAATGATGAAGCAGGAGAGCAAGCCTATGCGTTTTCACGCGAATAAAAGTATGCAATCGGGTTTTACACTGATTGAGCTGATGATTGTGGTGGCGGTTGTCGCCATCATCGCGGCGGTGGCGATCCCCAGCTACCAAGAGTCCAGTAACAAGAGCAAGCGCCGCGATGCTCAGGCGGCGCTCTCGGGTCTGGCCTCAGCGATGGAGCGCTACTATACCCAGAACAATACCTACTTGAATGCTGCCGATACCAACAATCGTCCGATTGCGACATTGTATCCGCATGAGGCGCCGTTGGATGGTAATACCAAGTATTACGACCTGCGCATTACCAATTTGGCGGCGACGACCTACACCTTAAGCGCGATCCCCAAAGGCGGCATGGCCAGCGACCGCTGCGGCACCATGACGATGACACACACCGGCGCGACCAGCCAAAAAGCAGGAGAGACCAACTGTTGGCCGTGATGGGGTGATTGCTTGCCGTGTTTAAAGCCTTCCCTGAGAAGGCTTTTTTATTTCAGTTTTTCCAATGCGGCTTGCGGTGTGATGCTGTGCACGCCTTGTGCCTCGCCGACCGCTGCGCAACATAAGTCACCGCGACAGATATTCAGCCCTTGCAGCAGGCCCGCGTTTGCGGTCAGCGCAGCTTTGGGGCCCAACTTGGCCAACTGCAGAATATAGGGCAGGGTGGCATTGTTGAGTGCCTGGGAGGATGTGCGCGGTACTGCGCCCGGCATATTGGCGACACAGTAATGCACTACGCCCGCTTCGATAAAGGTGGGTTGCGCATGTGTGGTGGGCCGCGTGGTTTCGCAGCAGCCACCCTGATCCACCGCCACATCGACAATCGCGGCGCCATTTTTCATCGTGCCGAGCAGCGCCCGCGTAATTAATTTCGGCGCGGCCGCACCGGGGATCAAGACCGCACCAATCACCAGGTCAGCCGTTTCGAGTTGTTGCTCCAGGGCATGCCCAGTGGCATAGAGCGTTTGGATGCGATTGCCATAATGCTGATCCAGTCGCCGCAAGGTATCGATATTTTTATCCAGCACGCTGACCCGCGCGCCCAATCCCACGGCCATTTGCACTGCATTGCTGCCGACAACGCCTGCACCGATCACGAGCACGTCTGCGGCCGGCACGCCGGCCACCCCACCGAGCAATAAACCGCGGCCTTCCTGTGAGCGTTCGAGGCAGCGTGCTCCGGCTTGGATGGACATGCGGCCGGCCACTTCAGACATGGGAGCAAGTAAGGGGAGGCGCCCGTGTCGGTCCTCGACGGTTTCGTAGGCAATGCAGAGCGCCCCACTGTGCAGTAAACCTTCGGTTTGCTTGGGGTCAGGTGCCAAATGTAGATAGGTAAACAAGGTATGCTTGGGCTTGAGTTTGCATATTTCTTCGGCTTGCGGTTCTTTGACCTTAATCAGTAACTCGCAGGCGGCAAAAACCTCATCGGCGGTCTCGACCACCTTCGCTCCCGCCTGACGATAGTCCTCATCATAAAAACCACTGCCTGTTCCAGCCTGAGTTTCGATCCAAATTTCATGGCCTTGCTTGTGCAGTTCGTGCACGGAGGCCGGCACCAAGCCCACGCGGTGCTCCTGCACTTTGATTTCTTTGGGAACGCCGATCCGCATCGCTGGGACTCCTGAATTAAACCATCCTGTTCAGTGTAGAAGCTTGCGCATGAACTTGCTGCTTTGACCGGCCAGCTTACGAGTCGAATTCTGGTTTTAGGGTGTATCCAGTCCCCCCACGCAAACGTACTTGACCTGCAGGTAGTCTTCCAAGCCGTAATAAGCGCCTTCGCGTCCATAGCCGCTTTGCTTGACCCCTCCAAAGGGCGCGGCCGGGTTAGAAATGGCACCTTCGTTGAGTCCGACCATGCCGTACTCAAGCCCTTCAGTCACGCGCCAGCTGCGGGCAAGATCGCGCGTGTAAACGTAGGCGGCGAGTCCATAGGGCGTGTCATTGGCGATTCGCAAGGCTTCTTGTTCATCCTTAAACGTTATGATTGGCGCAACGGGCCCGAAGATTTCCTCCTGTACAAGCGCCATAGCGGGCGTCACGCCGGTCAGAATCGTGGGAGGGTAGAATGGGCTGGAGGTTTTGTATTCAATCCAAGACAGCGCTTTGGCGCCGGCCGCGATAGCTTCTGCCACCTTATCAGCCACCTTTTGCGCCGCCTCAAGATTTATCAGGGGGCCAATCTCCACGTCTGCCTCCATGCCGTTGCCCACTTTTAAAGCGGCGACACGTTGCCCCAGGCGCGCCACGAACGCATCCGCCACGCTCTCCTGCACCAAGAAGCGATTGCTACAGATACAGGTTTGCCCCGCGTTGCGAAATTTGCTGGCGATGGCGCCCTCGACTGCTGCATCTAAGTCCGCATCGGCAAACACGATGAAGGGCGCATTACCACCGAGCTCCAGGGACACTGTTTTAACGCTACTGGCGCACTGCGCGGCGAGTTGCTTGCCCGTCTCGGTGGAGCCGGTGAACGAAAATTTTCTAACATCGGGATGGCGTGTCAGCACCTCGCCGATGGTTGTGGCTTGATCGCTTACCAGCACGTTGAACAAACCATGGGGAAGGCCCGCCTGTTCGGCCAAGCTCGCCAAAGCCAAAGCCGAGAGGGGTGTAGCGCTGGCAGGCTTCAGCACGACACTGCAGCCGGCGGCCAGCGCTGGCGCGACTTTGCGGGTGATCATCGCATTCGGAAAGTTCCACGGCGTGATAGCGGCCACCACCCCGACTGCTTGTTTGAGCACCATGATCCGCTGCTGTTTATGCGCTGCTGGAATGGTATCGCCGTAGATGCGCTTGGCCTCCTCTGCATACCATTCGACAAAGCCCGCGCCGTAGGCGATTTCGGACTTGGCTTCGGCCAACGGTTTGCCTTGTTCCAGCGTCAGTAACTGAGCGAGTTCATTCTGATGTTGCAGGATCAGGTCATACCAGCGTCGCAGGATGCGCGCACGCTCTGGTGCCGGCACCTGCTGCCAAGTTTCTTGCGCACGCTTCGCGGCAGTGATGGCATGCTCAGCCTCTGCGGTGCCGGCCGCCACCAAGCTGGCTACGATGTCGCCGTTGGCCGGATTGTAGACCGCAAAACGGACGCCCTCGCTTGACCATTGGCCGTCGATGTACGAGCCGGGTTTGATCAGTTTGTGCAGTCCAGTCACGTGCATTCTCCTCTAACTTGAATTAGAGCATGGCGCGCAGCATCCAGGCCGTTTTCTCGTGAATCCGCATGCGGTCAGAGATCAGTGCTGCCGAAGACTCATCGCTCGCTTCTTGCGCCAGTTTCAGCGCCTTGCGTGAGGTTTTCACGACTTGCTCGTGTGCGACGGTCAGAATTTCCACCATGGCCATGGCGGTAGGGATTTCTTCGACTTCTTCGATCGAACTGAGGCGGGCGAAGGCTTTATAAGTACCGGGCGCGATGACCCCGAGGGTGCGAATGCGCTCAGCAATGTCATCCACCGCCACGGCGAGCTCGGTGTAATGCTCCTCGAACATCAAATGCAGCTCGCGGAACTGCGGACCGGTGACGTTCCAATGAAAATTGTGTGTCATCAGGTACAGGGTGTAGGTATCCGCCAATAGCGCTTTCAGGCCCTCGGCGATGGCAATCCGGTCCGATTCATTAAGGCCGATGTCGATTTTCTTCATTTACGTGCTCCTTGTGTTATGGATTTTCGATAAATTTAGTAAATCGTTAATAGAAAATGAAATAGTTATTTCCTATTAAGCGTATGAAAGCCCACAAGCCGCTGTCAAGCGCTGCCTGTGTGGGCATGTTCAGGTGGCGAGATAACCCGGTGGGGCGGTAAAACCGCCGCTTAACTTGGCCAACAGTGCCGCGAAACGCAGCGTCAGGCGATCTTGATAGGGTGCCCCGATGATTTGGACATTGCAAGGCAGGCCCTGTGGCAACGGACGAATCGGTGCGCTGGTTGCAGGTAGCCCGAACAGGCTGGCCGGGGACACCCAGATAAACAAGTCGGTGTAGTGGCGCTTGCGGCCGTCGATGGCCAGTTTGCGCAGCGCGAAGTGTGTGTTTTGTTGGTGTTTAAACGCGGTGCTGAGCGCGACCGGGCTCAAGATGACATCGTAGTGTTCAAACTCGCGGCAGAACTGGCGCTGCATTTTGGTCCTTTTTTCATGCTGGTGCAGCCACTCAGCATGGGATTGCACCGCTCCGTGTGTGTAATGGTGGAACAAGGTGGGCGCGCCCAGAGGCTTGCCCAACTTCGCCATCACGGCGCCGGTCAAATGCGCCTTGACGCGATCTGGTGGTTTCATCGCGGCACCGACCAAGCTGCCCAAGAGATTCAGATACAGTGGATAGATATGGCTCAGACTTAAGTCCTGCGGTTTGCCTAGGCGTACCTGAACACCCGCGTGCGTCAAATGCTCGAAGAGATGTTGGTAGTGGTCACGCAGCGCCTGCTCGATTGGACAAAGCGGGTCATCCAGCCACATCAGCACACGAAAGTCGCTCAAGCGCTTCTGTTTGGGACGAGGCAGGCTCAAGTGCCAGCCGGGTGAGCGCTGCGGTGAGGGGCCGGCGATGACGTCCAGCATCAGCTCGAGATCTTCAGCGCTGCGGGCCATTGGCCCGGCTACGGCAAGATCGGCTTCCGCCAGGGTGCCGGGCGGTCCCGGTATGTGACCTTGCATCGAGATCAATCCGTGCGTGGGTTTGTGTCCATACACCCCACAGAAATGTGCTGGGGTGCGAATGGAACCGGCCAGGTCACTCCCAAGCTCCAGTGGGGTCATGCCTGCCGCCAGCGCGGCCGCAGCACCGCCGGAGGATCCACCAGGCGTGCGCTGCAGATCCCAGGGGTTATGGGTGGTGCCGTAGACTTGGTTGTAACTTTGAATGTCGGAGGCGAAGACCGGCACATTGGTTTTGCCGAAGATGATGGCGCCCGCTTGTTTGAGCGCTTGCACTGCCAACGCATCCGTTTGTGGTCGATGCTCGCGCAGTGAGCGCGAGCCAGCCGTGCAGGGCATCCCGACGACTTCGAAGGTGTCTTTGATGGTTATTGGCAAGCCGTGCAGAGGACCGAGTTTGCGTCCTTGCAGGCGCACTTTGTCTGCGTGGTCAGCCTGTTGCCTGGCGCTATTCAGGTCGAGTGCCACGATTGCGTTGAGGTCTGCGTTATACTGTTGCTGACGCTCAAGCAATTGCTCCAGCAGTTCACGACTCGTCAGTTCGCCCCGGTTGAGTTGCTGCAGTAAAGCACTCGCGCTGTGAAAAAGATGTGTCATGAGCAGTCGCTATGATGGCCGCAAGTAAGAAAAGCACCCTTGCAAGCGTAAACTAGGCTTGAGCACTTGCCAACGTCGTGCACCAAGACGATGCCTCGTTCGGGCTGCAATACGTTACTTGCGGTCAAGTTTTTAAGGCGTGCAGTCAAGCTTCCCGTACGCAGCCTTTTTATACTTGGCGCCAATGATCAAAATCGGTCTAGGTGCGTCCTCATTGCACGCTACACGATTGTGAAAGATAGAGCAGTAAAGCCTGAGAGAGCGAAATGTTACAAAAATCCAGCTACACCAAAGAGGATCTAGCGGCGATGTTCGATACGCCAACGCCGCCAGAGATGCAATTGCCCAGCGCGCCCATGCGTATGGTGGATCGCTTTACTGAGATAGCCAAAGAGGGCGGTCAGTTCAATCGCGGTTACTTGAAGGCTGAGTTTGATATCGATCCCGATCTCTGGTTCTTTGGCTGTCATTTTCGCGGCGACCCGGTGATGCCTGGCTGTCTCGGTGTGGATGCGCTGTGGCAGAGCCTCGGTTTTTTTTTAGCGTGGTCGGGCCATCAGGGGAAAGGGCGAGCGCTGGGGGTCGGTGAAGTGAAGTTTTTCGGCGAGATTCTGCCGCACAACAGGCTGGTGCGTTACGAATTAAATATTAAGCGTGTGCTGTCAAAGGAGATCGTGCTCGGTATTGCAGATGGCGATGTGTTTGTGGACGACAAGCATATCTACAGCGCGAAAAGCCTGCGCGTCGGTCTGATTCCAGTCAACATGAGTACGGAGGATCTGTTGTCATGAAGCGTGCCGTGATTACCGGTATCGGTGTGATTTCTTGTTTGGGCAATGATTGGGCAGAGGTGAGCGCCTCCTTACGCGCAGGCAAACCGGGCTACAGCCGCGACGAGGTCTATGTCGAGAAGGGTTTGCGTTCGCAGGTCAGTGGCCGCGTCACGCTGGAGCCGGAAACGCTGATCAATCGTAAGCATTATCGTTTTATGAACAAAGCCTCGGGCTACGGCTATTTAGCGATGGAGCGGGCGATCGCGGACGCAGGGTTGGATGAGGCCATGGTGCGCCATCCACGCACGGGGCTGATTGCTGCCACCGGCGGCCCGGCGACCGAAGACATCATCGACTCGATTGAAAAGTTCAATAGTGGTGGTGTGCGCAAAGTGGGCCCCTATCGCGTGACCAAGGGCATGTGTTCATCGATTTCATCCGTGCTGGCGACGCATTTCGGGATTCTTGGTGTCAATTATTCGACCACCTCCGCGTGTGCCACCAGCGCACACTGTATTGGTGGTGCGGTGGAACAGATTCAGCTGGGCAAGCAGGATATCGTGTTTGCCGGCGGTGCCGATGATACGCATTGGTCGCTGGCCTTGCAGTTCGATGCGATGGGCGCGCTCAGTAGCAAGTACAATGATTGTCCGGAGCAAGCTTCCCGTCCCTACGATGCGGATCGTGACGGCTTCGTTATCGCCGGTGGCGCAGGCATTGTGGTGGTGGAAGAGCTCGAACATGCCTTGGCGCGCGGCGCTAAGATCTACGCTGAGATCGTCGGTTATGGTGCGACCTCCGACGGTTACGACATGGTTCAACCCTCGGGCGAGGGGGCCGTGCGCAGTATGAAGATGGCGATTGAGCAAGCGGGGAATCCCGAAATTGACTACATCAACGCCCACGGTACCAGTACGCCGGTGGGCGATGTGGCGGAGTTGGGCGCTTTAAAGACCTTGTTTGGCGAGCACATGCCGCCGGTCAGCTCCACCAAATCCCTCAGTGGGCACTCGCTCGGGGCCGCTGGGGTGCACGAGGCGATCTATTCGATGATCATGATGCATGAAGGCTTTATCTGTGCCAGCGCTAACATCCACAATCTGGATCCACAGGCGGAGGGCGCTAATATCGTCAGGGAGAGTCGCGACGCAGAACTCAACCGGGTGTTGAGTAACAGTTTTGGCTTTGGCGGCACCAATGCCAGTTTGTTGTTGGCGAAGTATCGCAGCTGATCGTGTCAAACGGGGCAAGCGCGCCGTTTGGCTGCGACAAGCCTAGCCTGGTGACATCCCATCTGGCAGGCGATCCCGAAAGGCTTTGGGCGACATGCCGGACCAGCGCTTAAATGCGCGGCTAAAGGCGCTGAGTTCTGAGAATCCTAGTTGTAGGGCAATCTCGCTGGTACTCAGCGCCGATTGCTGCAGCAATTGTCGTGCTTTGTCAAAACGCACATTCTCCACCAGCTTTTGAAACGACATGGCTTCCGATTTGAGTTTCCGGTAGAGCGTTTGTCGGCTCATATTCAGGCGATTGGCGATGCTGTCGACGTTCGGCTCCGTGTTGGTCAGCTCGCGATAGAGTAAGGTTTTGACCTTATCGGCGAGCGTTTGATAATTGAATTTGTTCAATAGATTATTGGCGTAAGTCAGCGCAGCCTGGCGCAAGTAGGGGTTGGTCTGACGCGGCTTGAGCTCAAAATAGTCGCGCGAGAATACTAGTTTGCACTCGCTGTCGTTAAAGTAGACCGGACAGCCAAAAAGGCGACGATAATCTGCGGCATAGGCAGGAGGGCGATGCTGAAAGTGTACTGAGCTTAGCGGCAAAGACTTCCCGAGCCAGACCCGCGCGCGATAAAACGCCAACAGGAAGGTGCGCTCGATATCCGGGATGCAATAATACTCAGCGGGGTAAATAAAGTTCAGCTCACCTTGTGTGAGTGACTCATTGAAGCAGACCGAGACCGAGTCATTGATCACACTGTAGAGTCGCGCGTACTCCTGCAACCCTTGACGCAAGTTTTCGCAGTTCATGACCACGTGCGTCACGATGCCCATTTCAGAGAAGTTGTGCCGTGCACCGAGTTTCAAACCCAGGTTAGGCGCATGGGTCACGTCAATGGCAAACTGCCACAGCAAGTGATACTGCGCCAGTTCGATGCGGGCTTCGGGGTTGTCAAGCTGGCTCAGGTCCAGACCAGTGTGTTCGGTAATCACCGGCTTGCTGATGCCCTCTTGGGTCAGGTAGCTGACCAGAGCCTTGACCGACGACTGGCTCACGGTGGCCGAGTCGAGTGCAAGTTCTCGGTGGGTGATCATGAGACCACAGTTCCTCTCAAGCGGTTTGTGGGCGCCATACTATCCAAAACATCATGCAAACGCCAGAATGCAGAAGGCGCGTTAATCGTCGCACTCTGCCTCTGTGGAGGCATTCTTGGGGGCTTGTCGGTGCACGATGTCACGTGATAACTGACGATTCAAGGTGTGCTTGACCAGAGGGGTTCGTCGATGCAACGCTGCCTTGGCGATCATATATGCCGACACCGGGGCAGTAATGAACAGGAACAGGCTGATGACCAACTCCTGCACACTCAAACTCTGCCCGCGCAGCGCGTGCAAGCCGAGCGAGGCCAGCAATATACAACCAATGCCCAGCGTGGTGGCTTTGGTCGGTGCATGCAGACGGGTGTAGAAATCGGGTAGTTTGACCATGCCCAGCGCGCCAATCAGGATAAAAAATCCGCCAATCAACAGCAGGGCGGAAGCCAGGATCTCGAAAAGCTCAAACATCATTACACCTTCCTTATTCGATGATGTCGCCGCGCAACATATATTTGGCAAGGGCGGCCGTCCCGACAAAACCCAGCATGGCGATCAACAGGGCTGCTTCAAAATACATGTCGGAGCCCAAATGCAGACCGAGTAGCACGATCAGGGCAATGCTGTTGATATACATGGTGTCCAGGGCGAGGATGCGATCAGCCGTTGAGGGGCCCAGCAACAGCCTTATGGCATTGAGCACCAGCGCCAAGCCGACCAGTACCGCGACCAGCGCCAAAATAGTGTTCAGCATGCGAAGATCTCCCGTAGCGGTTGTTCGTAGCGTGATTTGATGGTGGCAATCAGAGCCTGCTCATCATCAATGTGCAAGGCATGGATGTAGAGCCACTTCAAATCTTCGGAAAAGTCCACGCTCACCGTACCCGGTGTCAAAGAAATGGTGCTCGCCAGGATGGCCAGGGGAAATTCTCCCTGCATGTCAAGAGGCAATGCGATCAGACCCGGGCGCAGGCGACGATTAGGCTGTATGACTTTGATCGCGACATGAAAGTTACTCACGATAATGTCCCACAGTACCCGCAGGAAATAGCGCAGGGCCAAAAGCGGGCGTCGCACTTTTGGGTGGTCATCACTGAGCGGCGCGGCTAACCAGGCGATCAGCGTGCCCAGTAGGGTGCCCAGCACCAGATGTCCGATGGTAAAGTCATTTAACAACAGCCACACCAGGATGAGGACGATGGTGTGGATGGGCATGGGGAAGCAGCGTTTAAGCATCCGGACCGCCCTCCATCTTAAGGGGGAAAAGTTCTCTGAGATCCAGTCCTTGGTACATGTCCTGTGCCGCCATTTGCATGAAGCTGGTGAGCCAGCCCGCGAAGATCATTATAGACAGCAAGGCAGCGACCATCAGCCACACAGCGCCGAGTTGCATAGCGTGCACCGGAATCCCTTTTTGATTCTCGCCTCTAACGCGCCAGAAAAGCGTACTACCGCCGCGCGCCAACATCAAAAGTGCGGCCAGACTGCTGAGCAGCAGCGGCGGCCAGATCCAGCCTGCTGCCTCAGCTTTCAGTGCGGCACTTAGCATCAGTGTCTTGCCAATAAAGCCGGAAATGGGCGGCATGCCGATCAGGGCCAGGGCAGCAAGAAAATAAAGCCCGCCAAGAAGTATGGGCTGCCGCACTTGGCGTGAGGCGACAAAACGATCTTCGGCCTTGCCGCGTTGCTGCACGATCAGTCCGGCTAACAGAAACATCAACGCGCACGCCAAGGTGCTGTGGACCAGATAGAACAAGCCGGCCGTGGCGGACTCTTCGGTATTCACCGCCACCATCAACAGTAGACTGCCCACCGAAACCAATACGAGATTTGCAGTGAGCATCCGTAAGGTTTGGCTCGACAGGGTGGCGATGATGCCGAGCAGCAGGGTGAGCCAGGCCAGAGGCCAGAGCCAATGCTGCGCGACATGTGCCAGCGCCCCGGCCTGAGCACCAAAAATGCCATCGTGTACACGCCATAAACTATAAATCCCGACCTTCGTCATGATGGCAAATAGTGCCGCGATGGGGGCCGAGGCTGAAGCGTAAGCGCGTGGTAGCCAGAAGTGCAGGGGTAACATGGCAGACTTCAAACCGAAGACCACGAGCAGAAGTAAGGCACCGGCTTCTGCCAACTCACGATCGGCTTCTGGGATATGCGCTGCTTTGGCTTGCATATCGGCCATATTGAGCGTGCCAAAGGTGCCATAGACAATCCCCAGGGCGAATAGGAATAAAGCGGAGCCCGCCAGGTTTAAGGTCACGTAATGCACATTGGCGGCGGTTTTCTGTTTGCCGCCACCGTGAATCAACAGCGCATACGAAGCAATCAGCAGTATTTCAAAAAATACAAACAGGTTGAAAATATCGCCGGTAAGGAAGGACCCCTGTATTCCCAGTGCTTGAAATAACAGCAAGGAATGCAAAAAACGCCCTTTGCGATCGTCGCCCGCACAACTAAACATCTGCACGCAAAGCAATAAAAAAGCGGTCAGCACGAGCAGAAGTGTGGCCATCCGATCGGCCACCAGGACGATCCCAAAGGGCGCTGCCCACTCGCCCAGCGCGTAAACATGTGTTCCATTTGCATGGACTTGCTGCAACAAAACGAGAGAGGAAATCAGAGTGAGCGAGGCGAACAAAAGACCGAACTGGCGTTGTCCCCGTTCCGAGTCAATCAGCGGTGGCAGCAGCAGCACGATGCCGCCGAGCAAGGGTAGCAAGAGGGGCAAAACAGGCAGGTGTTGCAGCATGCTTAGCGCTCCTTCCGTGGTTTGCCATCGCGCAGCTCAGTGCGTGTGAGACCGCGTCGCGCGCGTGGCTTGTCACCGTTGCCTGCATCAGAACCGGTATCGCGGGCCTCCGGCATATTCCGACCGTCGACCTGGTCATTGCCCAAATCGGAGCGCGCACGCATGGCCAGAATCAACACATAAGCGGTCATGGCAAAGCCGATCACAATAGCAGTGAGTACCAGGGCCTGTGGCAGTGGGTCGGTATAGTGTTCGCTTTGGCCGATAATCGCGGCCCCATTGACCGTTAATCGACCGGACGCAAACAGGAATAAGTTTACGGCATAGGACAGCAAGGTCAGTCCGACGATGACCGGAAAGGTCTGTCCTCGCAGCATCAAATAGATACCGGCGGTAGTCAGAACGCCGACGCAGAGTGCAAAAGCAAATTCCATTAACGTTCCCCTTCGCTTTGGCGTTCACTGGTGGTTAGTTTGCCCAGATCCGTCAGAATCAGCAGAATCGCACCAATCACCGTGAGGTAGACCCCGAAATCAAAAATCATGGCGCTCGCCAACTCAAACTCTCCGACCAAAGGCCAGTGGTAGTGGTCAAACCATGTAGTCAAGTAATTGTGCCCAAACAACCAGCTGCCCAGGCCCGATAGGAAGGCGATCAGTAAGCCCAAGCCGATCAGGTGTAAGCAGTTGATCGGCAGCCGCTCTTTCATCCATACCACACCGTGCGCGACATACTGCTGGATCAAGGCAATGGCTGTGATCAGGCCTGCAATGAAGCCACCGCCAGGCATGTTATGCCCGCGGATAAAGATAAAGGCCGAGACCAAAAGCGCCAGCGGTAGCAGACTTTGTGAGACCAACGCTAACAGCAGGGGATGGCTGTCACTAGACCAGCGACGACCATTGCCGTCTGTGGATGGCATGAACACGCGCATGCCAACCAAGAGCTTGTAGATACCGAGCGCCGCGATGCCCAGTACCGTGATCTCGCCCAAGGTATCAAAGCCGCGGAAATCCACCAGAATCACATTGACGACGTTGGTGCCGCCACCGCCGGGTTTACTGTGCTCGAGAAAATAGCCAGATATGGTGTCGAGTGGACGGGTCATCAGCGCATAACAAATGGTGCCAATTACACTGCCAAATAAGGCGGCAATCCCAAAGTCGCGTACGATCACGGTAAACGAGCTGTCAATGACAGGGCTTTTCTGTGGCAGGAAGAATAAGGCCAGCAGAAATAATAGTATGGTCACCACTTCTACCGAGAGCTGGGTCAGGGCTAGATCTGGAGCCGAGAAGTAGGCAAAGGCAATGGAGGTGATTAAGCCCACAACGGATAGGGCGACCAAGGCCACCAAGCGACGATGGATCCACCAGATCGTGATGAAGGTGCCCGCCACCAGAAGCGCTGCACAGAAGCCGACCACCCAATTGATTGGCAGCTGCGCATGGGTGCCGACGGTATCTTTGAGTTCAAACAAGGGGCCTGCACTGACGGCAAGGGCGAGTAGTAGAAGCAGGAACATATAGCGCTGCAGTGAGCCGTTATCGATCCAGTCGTTAACGATTTCAGCGCGGCGCACCAACCACTGCACCGCGCCTTCGAAGATCAACTTGGCATCGTGCTCAATAAATTGACCCTGAAAATAAAACAGGTGGCGGCGATTGATGTACAGAATGACCCCGCCCAGAATCGCGATGGTACTCATCAAAAGCGGGATATTGAATCCATGCCAAACCGCCAAGCTGTAGCTGGGTAGTTCAGTGCCAATCACGGCCTGAGAAGAGGTGGCGAGTAAATCGCCCACCATGAACTGCGGAAAGATCCCCACCAGGAGACACAGCACGACCAACACTTCGACGGGTACGCGCATATACCGCGGTGGCTCATGAGGAATGCGCGGCAGATCGACGGGCTCCCCATTGAAAAACACATCATGCATAAAGCGCAGCGAGTAGGCGACCGCCAAAGCGCCACCCGCAGTGCTGAGCAAAGGGATCCACCAAGATAAGGCGCCCAGGGTCTCTTGGTGTAGCGTCTCGGCAAACAGCATTTCTTTGGACAAAAAGCCGTTCAGTAAAGGGACACCAGCCATTGAAGCCGCCGCAACCATGGCCAGCGTCGCGGTAAACGGCATGTATTTCCACATGCCGTTGAGTTTACGCATGTCACGCGTGCCGGACTCGTGGTCGATAATGCCTGCGGCCATAAACAGTGAGGCCTTGAATACTGCGTGGTTAATGATGTGGAACACGGCGGCGACAGCGGCCAGATTAGAGCCCAAGCCGAGTAAGAGCGTAATCAAACCGAGGTGGCTTACGGTGGAATAAGCCAGCAGGCCTTTCAGGTCATGTTTGAATAGGGCTGTGTAGGCACCGACCAGCATGGTGGTCATGCCGGTCAATGAGACTGCGACAAACCAGGCGTCGGTCCCTGAAAGCGCGGGGTAGAAGCGCGCCAGCAAGAACACCCCGGCCTTCACCATCGTCGCGGAGTGCAGATAGGCCGAAACAGGGGTGGGCGCGGCCATCGCGTGAGGTAGCCAGAACTGAAACGGGAATTGCGCAGACTTGGTAAAGGCCCCCAGCAAAAACAAGGTGATGATGGCGGGATACCATTCACTACTGCGCAATAGATCGCCCTGCTTCAAGACCGTGTGCAGGTCATAGCTGCCACAGACGTGCGCAATCAACAACAGTGCGCCCAACAAGGCAAGGCCCCCCGCGCCGGTGACGCTCAGCGCCATGCGCGCGCCCTTGCGGGCTTCCGTTTTGTGAGACCAGAAACTAATCAGTAAAAACGAGCTGATGCTGGTGAGCTCCCAGAACAGCCACAGTTGCAGCAAATTGGAGGACAGCACAACGCCCAGCATGGCCGTCATGAAAAACAGCAGGTAGGTGTAGAACACCGCCATATTGTCCTGTGCCGACAGGTAGTACCGGGCATACAGAATGATCAGTAGTCCGATACCGAGAATCAGCAAACAGAATAGAAAGGCAAGGCCGTCCAGGTGCAAAGAGATGGACAAACCCAGCAAGGGCACCCATTGCGCCTCGAAGGCAGGGACTGCGCCCGCAAAAACAGAGGGAATTTGTTGCAGCAAGATGGCCAGCGCCAAGGCGGGCGGTAGTGCGGTCAACCAGGCGATGGTGGTGCGACTTTTTTTGGCGCTGAGCAAGGGGAGAATCATGCCGAGCATGGGTAAGAGTAGAATCCACAATACGCTCATTGTGTCAGGGCTTCCTCTTGCTTGGTGTGGTGTGGGTCTGGATAGATCGGAGAGAGTTGCCGCGGCAATAGCGCGCACGCTCTACGGTGCTGGGCAAGCCCCCTAAATGGCTTGCACATTGCGGCGAAGATGGAACTGACTGTACTCATACAGGGCATCTGTTCTAGATAGACATGTGATGCAAACTTTAGCCAGGCGGCTGCATTCATGGCCGGTTACCCGCTAAGAGCGCGCGCTTAGCATGTTTTTTATTCCGCCGAACCGCCTCGGTTGAATCGGGGCGTTCCGCTGTTTGTCGCCGGCCCAGAATACAAAGCATCATTTGGGCGGTCATTGTTTAGTTTTTCTTGTTAGTTGCCGTTGGGTTGGCCATTTGCTTGGTTTTCGAGGCATTGAAACACTGTCGCGGCGAACTAAGCATAGCCTTTAGGCGAGAGGAATAGTAGCCAATAGGATCGCTGAAAACTAGATCTGGCGAGCGCTCTTTCGTTTTTTGACCGGCATTCACGGCGTCTTGATCAGCTGATCGATGCGCAGGCGGATGGCATCGATGGCGAGCCTGACGAGCGTCGGCGGGTTGCCGGCAAAAGCATGAACCGCATAGATGTCGGCGGTTTCACATGTATAGTCAGGTAGGGCTTCGACCAAGGCGCCGGAATGGGCGTGGGCACGAAATACAAACTCAGGGATGTAGGCCAGTCCGCAGCCTTCCTGACACAGCGCAATCACCGCGGGGAGTGAGTTACAATAGCGTGTCGCAGTGAATTGAAGATAGATCGCGCGTCCGCCTGCCTTGGGTGTCAAACGATGGCGGATTTGCGTACCCTGCCAGGCATTCGCGATATAGTGGAGGGCAGGAGATTGCGGTGGACGCATGCTTAAGCTTTCGATCTGCAGAGGGTTTTGGCTCAGATAACTTGGGCTGGCGCAGAGTACATCGCGAAAACTACCCAGTTTACGCTGTTTGAATTCGCTGGAGGCCATTTTGCCCACGCGAATCGCCAAATGGATGTCGTCCTTAATCAGGTGGGCCCGTGTGTCTTCACTCAGCAAAATAGGGGTAATACCCGGATGTTGCGCCACCAGCGCCCCCACCGCGGGGCCCACAATCGACTCAATCAGTGCATTGGGCGCGGTCAGGCGCAGGGTGCCCAATGCCAGTTGCTGGCTGTCACGCGCAATATCCCAGGCTTGATCGATCAGGCGCCCGACTTCGCGACACTGCTCATAAAAAGCCTGTCCAGCGCTGGTCAAGGTTTGTGAGCGGGTGTTGCGATTTAACAGAGAAACCCCGAGTTCCTGCTCCAAGGCCTTCAATTGCTGGCTGAGTACCGACTTGGACAGACTCAGTCGCGACGCGGCTGCCGTCAAACTGCCGGATTCGACAATTTGACAAAACACTAACATGTGACGCACGTTTTTCATGGTTATTGTTCGATAAATCTAAACGAATCGTTCGATTCTATTTGATTTAACTGTTATCGAACAGCGTCTAAGATTAAAGCTAGCAAAACAGGGAGCTCGCCGCGCGAAAATGTCAGCGAGGGCGCGCGGTGACGCAGGGATTGTTCAGGTTTTAAACGGACGTACAGGGAGGATTTAAGGAATCTGCGTACATGGATGTAAACATTTTGGGCACACTACGCCTAAGACTACACGCTAACACCTTCTTGGCCGCGACGTCTCCCCAATCAAAGGCCGATCAATATGGCGCCAATTCGACCAACAACTTGCCGTCTTTGACTTTGACCGATTTTAGGCTCGCCCGAGTCAAGCGTTCCTTCAGATTCGCATCATTGAGCGTGTAGACGGGCTGATCGACGAGTGTGGATTGCAAAATGGACTGCGCAATATCACGCACTTCGGCGGCATAGGCCGCTGGCAGGTTGTCAATATGAAACTCTCGCAAACGCGGTTGCTGTAAATAAAACGCGCCTTGCTGGGCGTCATAGTGTATTTTTCCGCTAATACGTCCAAATCCGCTGCCTTGAAGATCTCCGGGGATACGCGCACTCACGCGCGAAGAAATGCTGATCTCATCACTGCCGGCTTGTAGTTCGATTTTGGGATCTGCCAGGTTGACGGTGACGAAAAACTTGGTGTTTTCGAGCGGCATGACTGAGGCGATGGTTTGTTGCAATTGAGCCTCGCTCAGTTCCATGGTGAAGGAGTTGGCGAGCAGCAAGGGTGATAACACAAGCCCCAAAAATACAGCAATAATACGCGTGAACAACGCGCGGCTAGGCGGACGAATGAGCCCCAGGTTCATATTAATCAGCTCCGTGGACAGCAACATGATGACTGCAGTGTATGTTTTATTGTGCTGGGGAGTATGGAGTGCTCACTGGATCGGGGCAATGTTGTTTGCATGAAGTTTGTGTAAGCTGCGGAAAACGCGAGCGAATCGCGGTGGCATTGATTACTCATTTGGATTAGGAAAAACGCATTGAACAGTGTCACTTACTCATATTCGGAACAATCCAAAGTACTCCTGATTACCCGAAATCTGCCACCTTTGTCGGGCGGCATGGAAGTATTAAATGCCGAGATGGCCCGGGGTTTAAGTCAAAGTTTTGATGTGAGTGTGATGGGGCCGCAGGGCTCAGAGATCACGTCTGAGTTACGCCAGAGATTTGTCGCGTTGCCGCTGCAGCCGCTGTGGCGCTTCATGCTGGCCGCCTTGGCCAAGGGCTTGCGGCAGGTGGCTAACGAGAAACCGAGTGTCGTGCTCGGGGGTAGCGGATTGATGGCTCCGGTCGTACTGTTGCTGGCGCGTATGCGAGGGGCTCATGCGGTGATATATCTACATGGACTGGATATCGCCGTGGATCACTGGCTTTATCAGCGTGTCTGGACGGCCGCGATCAGACGAGCCGATCGCTTGATCGTCAACAGTGAGCCTTCGGCGCAATTAGCTAGAAATATCGGTGTTCCGAATGATCGCATCCGTGTGGTTCATCCAGGTGTCAGCCTGCCTAAAGATTGGCCCAGCGCAGAACAGTTAGAGGCATTCCGGATTAAATACCAGCTCGAGGGAAAGCAAATCTTGCTCTCCGTGGGTCGCCTCACCACGCGCAAGGGTTTGCTGGAGTTTGTTGAAAATGCGTTGCCGGCTATCGTCGAGCGTTGTCCCGAGAGTGTGCTGCTTGTGATCGGCGATGCGCCGCAGCATGCATTGTATGCAAAGGCGCAAACACCGACTCAAATAGCGCAGGCCGCGCGGGCTTTGCGGCTGGACAAGCATGTGCGCTTTATCGGAACGCTGCCGCATGCACAGTTGCGGGAGCCCTACTGCGCGGCAGCGGTTCATGTATTCCCAGTGCGAGAGATCGCGGGTGATCCCGAGGGTTTTGGTATGGTGGCGATTGAGGCTGCCTCGCATGGTCTGCCGACCGTGGCTTTTCGCACCGGCGGAGTGGTCGACGCGGTGGCAGAGGGGGAATCGGGTTATCTGGTGGCACCCAATGACTACGCTGAATTCGCGAATCGGGTATGCAAGGCGCTCGAGATGCGAGAGACTTTGCGCGCGTCGGCGCAGGCTTTTGCACAAGGTTTTGCCTGGCCCAATTTCCATCAGAAAGTACAAAATTGCCTCGATGAGTTACTTCAAGCTACCGACCAGCGGAGTCTTTGAGTGCCTCGTCGGTGAGTAATTTTCTGGCATATTCGTCCAATGGCGCCTGGAGGACCGGTAGCGCCATGCGTGCCCAATCGAGCCGAAACTTTTCACGCAAATCCCGGTACAGCCGTTTTTTGACGTTGCTCTCCAGGGCTTCTTGTGGATCCAGCAATTGTTGCAGGGTCGCATAAGGTAGCTCACCCAATACCTGCAGTTTTAGCTGTCCGCGACCCTCCTGCTCCTGAAAGCGCAGGCCGACGGTGAGTCCGTGCCCGTGATTGCCATGCACCAGTTCGTCGAAACTTTCCGCGATGAGGGTTTCGATGGTGCCGGGAATCAGCAGGTCGATCAGCCACTTGGGTAAGATGTACAGCAAGGCTCCGCTGACCTCGATGCGTGGCATTTCGGTCATGCGAAGATCCAGTGAGGCTTCGCGTCGCAGGCGAGGAATGCCCTTCGGGGCTGAGGTGAGCGACTCAGGTTCCGCGGTGGCGGCGCCCCAAGGGATGTTGGAGGTCTTAACCGGTGTCGGGTTGTGTGCCAGATAACGGGCTTGCATAACGAGGTCTTCAATCCGAATATCCAAGCCCAGTAAACTCATGCGCAATGAGCTGTTGATCTGATAGTCCAAGGTATTCAGCTGTGTCGGCAGGATGCGTTGGGTGCTCAAAGAGCCATCCTTACGCAGCAGGACATAGCCTCCTTGATCCAATGCCAAATCGATTAGAAACATCTGTGTTTCGGCATCGTAACGGATTTGCCAAAGATGGTGCTCGGCATCGATTTGCATACGGATATCGAGTGAGGCGCTATTAAGCAAGCGCTTGAAGTCGGTCCAAGTGTCGGGGTAACGAGCTTTGAGTTTGCTGCTGTCAATGCGCTGCCGTGTGGCGATTCGCGTTACCAGGGCGCCATCCGGGCTGCGTTCAGGTGCAGCAATCTGCTCGTAATAGGTGACTTCGGTTAGCACAGACATCAAGTGCGGTATCGATTGCATGAAGAGTCGCAGCAGTCGCTGGTCAAAACCGTGCAAGCGCTCAAAAAGGAGGCGATGAGCGGGCGGATCCGCCCTTGCGTCCAGTTCAATTTGTGCAAGATTGTCTGGCTGCAGCACGGCATTTGTTTGTTCAATGCTGCGCAGGATTTCATCAAACAGCAGCGTGCCAAAGTTCATTCTCAGCTCGAGTGCGCTGAGTACGTTCTGACTGGAGAGTGTGCCGCGCTCGAAGCTCAGCCTGCCCTCGATTTGCCCCAGGGCAGTCTTAGGGTCGAGCGGCATGGAGGGCATGGGTGCGCGGCGCAGGCCAAAGTGATAACCGTTCTCCGCGTTACCGGGTGTTTGCCAGGCACCACTGAAGTGCAGGCTCAAACGTTGGCCATCATGCTGTATGTAGGATGCACGCTGGTTGAGAAATTGCTCACCCTTGAGCGTTTGCGAGCGCTCGCGAAATTCCAGCCAGTACGGTTTTTCCTGCAGCGGAGAATAGAGGCGGGCCCGCCACGCATCCATGGTTTGCAGGTAGGCGCCGAGCTCTGCAAAGGCCGCAGCTTCTTGGTTTGTGGGCGACTCTAGGCCATATGGCAGGATGCCTTGCCATAACAGCAAGGGCCGTTGGGCCGCGACCGAAGGTGCGAGTATCCAGCAAAGTAGCGCCAGAAGGGTTGATCGCACGGCCACTTTCAGCATGCCGATAGCCAGTTGCTGAGCGTAGCTCGCAGCGCATCCGGATCGATTGGCTTGGTGATGTAATCGTTCATGCCGCAAGCGTAGCAGGCTTCTTCTTCGCTTTTCATTGCGTTGGCGGTTAAGGCGATAATGGGGATGCCGGTCGCCCCCATGTTGCGCTCATTGGCGCGAATCCGACGCGTTGTTTCATAGCCATCCAGTACGGGCATTTGGCAATCCATTAGAATCAGATCTGGGCGGGTCATGTTTGACTCATCCAACAAGTTCAGAGCATCTTGTCCGTTGTTGGCAGTGGTCACGCTCAGTCCCATTTGTTCAAGTAGTGTTTGCGCCACCAGTTGGTTCACTTCGTTGTCTTCGACGAGTAGTACATGGCCTGCCAGGTCTTGAGCTCCAATTGTCTGCTTCGATACTTCGCTCTCCCGCAGGCTCTCGGGCTTTTCGAGTTGGTACAGAGCGCTGGCGAATTGTTTTTTAGTAATCGGTAGATCAAGCAGCTGACCGTACTCGGCCAATTTGCGGCACTCCAAATGATGTGCGGTGCCACACAGCACCAGTGTGTTTGTCGCGCAACTCGCTAAGGTGCCTTGGGCTAGTTCTGTAGCCTGAAGTAGGGCGTGGTCCGTTAGGATCAGTATCGACCCGCGTGAATCCTCGGATGCCATCAAAGACAAAGCTTGTGTGAGATCGGCTGCTTGAGAAACGACGAGTTCCAAGTCTTCACAGTAGCCTTTTAGTAGGGCGAGAAGGTGAGGTCTTGTTCCGCAGAGTACGATGCGTTGTGTAAGTAGTTTAGGGAAGTTGCGTTCTTCGCCCTTACGGGGCAGCTTGAGTTGCACATGAAAATCACTGCCTTGGCCCACGCGGCTGTGCACAGAAACCTCTCCCTGCATCAACTCACATAGCTTCTTGACGATGGCGAGACCGAGCCCCGTGCCACCAAAGCGCCGGGAGCTTGAGCTATCGGCTTGTGAAAAGGGTTGGAACAATAGCTCGATTTGTTCCGGGCTCAAGCCAATGCCGGTATCGGTAACATGCAGGTCCAAGCGTATTTCGTCATCATCCGATGCGCTTTTGACCCGGACATTAACAAGCCCCTGTTCGGTGAACTTCAGGGCATTGGAGAGCAGGTTGCTGAGTATTTGGCGCAACCGGACGGGGTCTCCCTGCACCCGATCATGCTGCAGTTGACGCGTGTCCAGAAGAAGTTCGATGCCTTTGCTCTCGGCAGCAAGCTGATAGGTGGCCGTGGTATCGTGGAGTAGTTGGTCGAGGCTGAATTCAATACACTCCAAGTCAAACTTACCTGCTTCTACCTTCGAAAAATCGAGAATGTCGTTGATGATGGTTGTCAAGGCGGCCGCGCTATTTTTGGCGATATTGATCAGGTGTTGGGCGTGGGGTTCGCGGAACTCCTTCTGCATGAGGTGCAGAATGCCCAGTACCCCATTCATTGGGGTGCGAATCTCATGGCTCATGGTGGCCAGGAAGGCGCTTTTTGCTTGCGCCGCGCGCTCCGCTTTGTCCTTGGCTTGAATCAATAGCTGCTCTGTCTTGCGGCGCTTATCGCTTTCCAGCAAAGAGCCGAACAGTGCGGCGATTGACATGGCAAAGGTTGCATCGGAGCGCTGCCAGGCACGCGGGCCGTTTATGTGTTCGATACAAAAGACGCCTGCGCTGTGCGATTCGCCTGGAATTCGGGCGTCCAGCATGGCGTAGATGTTCAGGGGGCGCAGATAGGTGTCTGCGAATTCGCACGTTGCAGGGTGCGTACGCGCATTATCGGCGCTGACGTGGGCGTTTTCCTCGATATATCGAAAGTAGCTTGGGTAGGCCTCGCGCTGTAACCGGGTGCTGCCGTCCTGCATCGAGTGGGCCGATGCGCTGTAGAGATATAGACAGTCAAGCGCCTGATGGTCTTCTGAGAATACCCAAAAGCTGCACCGCTCTGCTTGGATGACCTTGGCTGCCGTGCTTAAAATTTGGCGTGCCGCCGTGCTCAGATCTCCCCGTAGCACGTTTTCATGCACCGTTAGCTGCGCGAACTCCTGGTTTTGCAGGGCGATATACTCGCGCTGCTGATCGAGCGATTTTTCTAAACTAATGTCCAGTAAGAACCCATCCAGGAATGCCTCGTCAGACTTCACATCTTTGACATAACTACCGCGATCGCAAATCCAGCGCACGCTGCCGTCATAGCAAATAATCTGGTATTCCAGGTTCCAGTTAGACTGCTGCTCAATGGCATCCACCAGACTTTGCTGTACATCCTGGCGAAACGCCGGGTGAATGAGCTCGGATAGGGTGCGTACGCGAGCGTCACGCGAACCCTCAGTATTACCAGGAGCTTGAAAGCCCAGAATTTGTTCGAGTTGCGGGCTGGCAAACAAAATTTGCCGCAGATAATGTGGGGCACAGCGATAGGTAATTCCTGGCAAATTGGCAACTAGGGATTGAAACTGATCACGGCTTCTCTGCAGCGCCATTTCAGTTGCGCGGGTGGTACGCAGATCTTCGACCGTAGACCAAAGCAAAGCGCGGCCATCGCTCTCGCGTACTAAGGTGCCATGCAGGCGCACAGGGATCGATTTACCGTTATAACTGATCAATTCTTTTTCATAGGGTCCGTAGTGGCCGTGTTTGAGGGCCAGTGCAAGCTGTTGCAAATCTTGTTGGGCGTAGGCGGGGTTAGCGACTCGCAGATAGGAGTCGCGATAGGAAGGATCGTCCGGTAGCTCCAGCATTTTGCGCAAAGACGGGTTGGCCACGATAAAGGTGCCCGCTTTGTAGTCGATCAGCGCTAATCCTATCGGAGACATCTCATACAACACATTCAGGCGTCCGTCGCTTTGAGATTTTCTGCGCAGGACATAAGCCAGCCAGCCGAGCAGCAGTAGAATTGAGAGGGTGATGGCGAGGTTAAGCGAGCGGTAAAGCCATAGTTTGCCGGCATCAGGTAGCCAGCCATCGATAGGGCTGGCACTCAGCTC
Source organism: Oleiphilaceae bacterium (assembly GCA_041591755.1). Lineage (GTDB taxonomy): Bacteria > Pseudomonadota > Gammaproteobacteria > Pseudomonadales > Oleiphilaceae > JBFHRI01. Next base: position 6,553 of record JBFHRI010000005.1, on the reverse strand, counting down.
CCAGGCACCCTCGGGTAGGAAAACCTGGGTGCGAAAAGGGTCTTGGTTGAGCCACTCTGGATCACCGTAAAAAACTTCGCCGCTGGCGCCGGTGCCGTGGCGTCCCCGCAACACGATGTTGTAGCGCGCGTTGAGTTCAGAGAGTTTCGCTGCACTATAGATCTTGTCGATATCCAGTACGGTGGAGATGAGTCCCCAAAAATGCTGATCGTTTGGCGTATCGCCTTGCAAGAATACGGGCAGGCGCCCGATCAGTCCGGTACCGCCTTGAACCAGCGTCAAGGGGCCGGCTAACACCATTTTTCCGGTATCCCTCGCCTTGACGGCCTGATCGCGTTGCGTTGGGTGTAATAAGTAATTCAGGCCGATCGCTTGCTCATTGCCGGCAAGGGGGTAGATCATGGTAATAATCATATCCGGGGCAGCGCCGATGTTTCTGATCTGGGTCTCGTCGCTAAATAGTGGTGCGGCCACGCGCTCAAAGTCGGCTTGATCCATATCGGGTTGCGCGGCGATCGAAGAAATCAGGCCGCGCACCGTTTGAATGTTGATGGAGATGAGGGCCTCCAGGCGGGCGCGCAACGCTAAAATCTCGCTTTGCGCGTTGCGGCGTTGTTCGCTTTGCAGGTGGCTTTGAATGTTCTCATCAACGAATACACTGAGGGCCAGTAATACCGTCACCAATAGTGCCAGTAGGATATTCATCAATGAGATAGGAGGGGTTTGCATCAAGGATTTAGTCCGGGCGCGTGTCAGCAAAGTCGTTCAAACACTATAGCCAATAATCACGCTCACGGTGCACAAGCGCGATGGACAAAAAAACACCGCTTTGCCGACGGGTAGGCTTGCATTGACGCGGCAGAGTCTCTAGAATGCGCCGCTCCAAAATATGCGGTTACTGCGTGTTTCGGCTGGCTAGCCAGAATAAACGCGGTGGTCGTTTCAATCAACTCCTTGCTTTTCAAGCGTTAAGGCGATGAAAGGCTGATTATCCGAAAGGAGACTCTATGCGTCATTATGAGATCGTCCTTCTCGTGCACCCTGATCAAAGTGAGCAGGTGTCGGGAATGGTTGAGCGTTACACTGGCATGGTTACCGGTTCAGGTGGCAAAGTTCACCGTTTGGAAGACTGGGGCCGTCGTCATCTGGCTTATCCAATCAACAAAATTCACAAGGCACACTATGTGCTGATGAATATCGAATGCAACGACGAAGTCCTGGAAGAGTTATCGCATAACTTCCGCTTCAATGATGCGATCATTCGAGAAATGGTCATTCGTCGTAAAGACGCAGTTACCGAAGAGTCTCCCATCAAGGCCGCTGCCGCGCGTGAAGAGCGCCGTCCACAGCGCCCGGCGACCGTCAGCCAGGACACTGAGTCCGTGGATGAGGCCGACGCCAATGATGACGACAGCGAAGAAGATTAAGGCAGGAGAAGGTTATGTCACGTTTTATGCGTCGTAGAAAGTTTTGTCGTTTCAGCGCTGAAGGCGTCAGTGAAATCGACTACAAAGACATCGAAACCCTGAAGGGCTATATCACTGAAACTGGCAAGATCGTGCCGAGCCGTATCACTGGCACTAAGGCTCGTTATCAGCGTCAGCTGGCGACTGCGATCAAACGCGCGCGCTACCTGGCTCTGCTGCCCTATACCGATAGCCATCGCGAGTAAGCTCGGCATCCATCAGCAAAAATGGTGGGTCGGTTTAGAAGTGGATGATTGTTATTGAACAAAGACTGTTCAGATGTTGTGTTTGAAGTGACGTGTGCCCTGCGGGTGCGTCGTCACTTAATTGCTTGGAAAATAGTGAGCCTCGGGCTCGCGAGGCGTAGCGAGCGATGGCGAATGGGCTGTCGTTTCGCGCAGGAAGTGCAGCATGCATGAATTGGCTGCGTACAGTATGCGTGGGCCGAAGCAGGCTGCAATCGTTGCAACGATTGCAGCGGCGATACCGTTGATGTATTGGCTGAGCGCTGCGGTTTTGGCTTTGGTGGTGTTGCGCCACGGCCTGGGGCGTGGCATTGCGCTGGCTCTGTGGCCGGCCTTGCCAGCGGCAGGGTGGGCAATCGCTGCTGGCGACCCGAGTGCCTTGTTGAGCTTGCCTGCGGCCCTATTGATGGCGCTGGTCTTGCGAAGCTCAATCCAGTGGCCATTAACCCTGTTTGTCGGGGCTTTGTTTTACTGGGTGCTGGCGTGGGTGACGCCAACCTTGATGCCGGGTCTGTATGCGTTTTTGCTGGAGTTTTCGGCAGCCCTGATGCAGGCCATGCAGGACGCAGGCTCGTTGCAAGTAGAGGCAGAGGCGGCGCTGTTACGTGAAGCCTTTGAGAGCTTGGTACTGGCCAGCTTTGCGGGGGGCCTGTTTGTGATGTCGGTGTTGAGCCTGTTTTTGGCGCGATCTTGGCAGTCACGCCTGTTCAACCCCGGGGGGTGGCAACAGGAGTTCCACAGCTTGCGCTTGCAACCCAAACATCTGGTGGTGATCGCAGCGTTGCTGGTACTGGCCAGCGTGCTGAAAGTCGAGCTAAGTGCAGCGATTGTCCTGCTCTTGGTGGTGCTGATGACATTGGGCTTTGCCATGATGCATGGCTTGGTGGCGAAAAAGGGCCTGGGGCTGAATTGGTTGATTGCGCTGTATGTGGTGATCATCGCTTTGATGCCGACTTCGCTCTTACTGATGGCACTACTGGCGTTACTGGACACCCTGGTAAATTTTCGCGGCAAGTCCGACTTGTCGCAAAAGCAACAATAAACACGACACGTACTGAACAGTGTTAACTGAAACGAATTGATCAATTGAGGAAAGCGAGATGGAAGTTATTCTGCTCGAGAAAGTAGGTAGATTGGGTGCGCTGGGTGACAAAGTGCGCGTGAGAGCGGGTTACGGTCGTAACTATCTGATCCCCTTCGGCAAGGCAGTGCCTGCCAATGCGGCCAACATTGCCCAGTTTGAAGCGCGTCGCGCAGAGCTGGAAAAAGCCGCCGCAGATCGTCTGGCAGCGGCCCAGGCACGTGCCGAACAACTGGCTGGCAAAGTCGTTACCATCAGCTCGAAAGCGGGCGACGAAGGTAAGCTGTTCGGCTCCGTGGGCGTGCGTGACATCGCTGATGCAGTGACCGCAGCGGGCGTTGAAGTGTGCAAATCTGAAGTGCGTTTGCCGGAAGGTCCATTGCGCTCAGTCGGCGAATACGACATTACCCTGCATCTGCACACCGACGTCGAAGTCGAAATTAAGGTCACTGTCGTCGCTGAATAAGCGATAACAGTGCCTCGGGTGCCCTGGCTGATTTTGGGCATCGATCATTCGTCTGTCGTGTCGTAACGGCGTGTCGGGTGTGTCGGCGGCCTTGGGGCATCGGCGCACGCGAGACAGCTCTTCAACGGCCTGAAAATATCGGTTATATTTTCAGGCCGTTTTTCTTTTGTACCTGGCTCACCTGCGGCTTGCGGTGCGGCCAGGTCCGTCTAAGTCCTTCCGATTATTTGGAGAGAATCCTTTGCCTGCAGTTGATCAGGAAGCCCTGCGCCTTAAAACTCCCCCGCATTCTATCGAAGCTGAGCAATCCATTCTCGGCGGCCTAATGCTGGATGACAGCAAGTGGGACGTGGTAGGGGACTTGGTCGTCGAGGATGATTTTTATCGCCAGGATCACCGCTTAATTTTTCGGGCCTTGAGCCGGCTAGCCAACAATGGCACGCCGCTTGATGTCGTCACGGTGGCGGAGGAGTTGGAGCGAACGAACGAGTTGAGCGCGGCAGGAGGCATGGCCTATCTGGGCGAACTGGTTGAAAAAACACCCAGTGCCACGAACGTGCGCGCCTACGCCAGCATCGTGCATGAGCGCGCTGTCTTAAGGCGTTTGATCCGGGTTTCTGGCGAAATTAGCGATTCTGCTTTTAATCCTTCTGGGCGTACCTCCTCCGATCTGCTCGATGAAGCCGAGCGCAAGGTGTTTCAGATTGCCGAAGCCAAGGGTGGTGGTGCGGATGCCGGCCCGATTTCAGTGAACCCGGTTCTGACTAAGACGCTCGAGCGGATCGACGTACTGTTCAATTCGGAGGATGCGATTACCGGCGTCACCACGGGGTTTAAAGATCTTGATGAAATGACTTCCGGCTTGCAGCCCTCAGATCTGGTGATTGTCGCAGCGCGGCCCTCGATGGGTAAGACGGCGTTTGCCATGAACCTGGTGGAAAGCGTGCTGATCAAAGCTGAAAAGCCCGTGCTTGTATTTAGTATGGAAATGCCGGCCGACTCCATTCTGATGCGTATGCTGTCCTCATTGGGACAGATCAACCAGACGCGTGTCCGGACGGGGAAGCTCGAAGAAGATGATTGGCCGCGTTTGACCACCGCAGTCAGTATGTTGAAGGATCGCCCTCTATACATCGATGACACACCCGGCTTGAGTCCAACTGAAGTGCGCTCGCGTACACGCCGAGTAGCTCGTGAGATCAAGCAGGAGTTTGGCATGATCATGATTGACTACCTGCAGTTGATGCGGGTGCCGGGCATGAACGAAGGCCGTACCGCTGAAATCTCAGAGATTTCGCGCTCCCTCAAGGCCTTGGCGAAAGAGATGAAGTGTCCCGTAGTGGCCTTGTCTCAGTTGAACCGGGGCTTGGAGCAACGCACGGATAAACGCCCGATGAACTCCGATTTGCGGGAATCTGGGGCCATCGAGCAGGACGCTGACGTTATTATGTTTATCTATCGTGATGAGTATTATCACGAAGACAGTCCCGATAAAGGCATTGCCGAAATCATTATTGGTAAGCAGCGTAACGGTCCGATAGGACGCATCAAGTTGCAGTTTCAGGGGCAGTTTACCCGCTTTAATGACCTTTCCCACGTTGACTACAATACCGATTATTGAGTGCGGTTCAGCCTCATGAGAAACGCCATGATTACAGCCAGTGGTCGCCCCATTCGCGCACGCATTGATCGCGCGGCCTTTCGTCATAACCTGAATTGGGTTGCACAGCGCTGCCATCCCGCGCGCCCGCTCGCGGTGATTAAGGCTGACGCCTATGGGCATGGATTAGTGGAGCTGTCACGAGAAGCGATGGGTTACGAGCTCGCAGTGGCGACCACGGAGGAGGCCGCCGAGTTGGTGCATGCGGTCTGTCATGGGCGCATTTGGGTGCTCGAAGGCCCGTTTTCGGTGGAGTGTCTAACCTTGACGCAGCGCCATCCGATTGTTTGGGTGGTGCATAGCCTGTGGCAGATCGACTTACTGTGCGCCTTACCCAATAAAGCAGGACTACAGGTCTGCCTCAAAGTCGACTCGGGTATGCATCGCTTAGGCTTGTCGCCTGAGCAGCTCGGGCAGGCCTTGGTGCTGTTGCGTGAAGCTGCGCCAGCAATTGAGGTCGTGTGTGTGATGACGCACTTCGCTAACAGTGATTTGCCGGAGGATGCCAGCGTTGCGCGACAGATTGCCGTTTTCGATGGCGCGCTAGAGCGTGCGGCGGCCGCAGATTTGCCCCAGTCCTTGTCTAACTCCGGCGCAGTCCTGTCTTACGCTGCGGCATGGCGACACTGGGTTCGCCCCGGCATTATCCTGTATGGTGCGGCGCCAGACAGTCGCTCCGACATGCGCGTCTTGGGCTTACAGGCCGTGATGACGCTGGAGTCTCGAGTCATGTCTTTGCGTTGGATTGAAGCCGGGGAGTCCGTCGGGTATGGCTCTCGCTGGACCGCGCAAACGCGAACGCTGATCGCAGTGGTCGCCGGAGGCTACGCCGATGGCTATCCACGGCATGCCCAGGATGGCACCCCCGCACTGGTGAATGGTCAGCGCGTGCCGCTCGCGGGTCGCGTCTCCATGGATATGTTAACGCTGGATGTGACGCGCATTGCCGAGCAGGTACAGATTGGCGATGTGGTGGAGCTGTGGGGGCCCAACCTATCGGTGGACGAAGTGGCGCGGCATTCCAATACGATTGGTTATCAGTTGTTGACAGCAGTCAGTCCGCGGGTGCCGCGGGTGTATATTTAAGCGCGGCTTAGTTGGTAGGTCGGACCTTCAGTCCGACAAGGGATTCTCGGTTGGCTGAGGGGGCAGGTTTTTTGGTCCGAGTGGTCGGCATTGTCGGACTGAAGGTCCGACCTACGTCGACGTCTGCCTAGTGGGCGTATGAGTGTGTAGGTTGGGATGACAAGGGAATCCCAACAGAGGCCGGCTCTGATTTGCGGTCTGCGTAACGAATTGCCGGGGTGTTGTGATTCGTACCTCATCACAACCGACTTAACTTAGAAAGGGCCGGGCTATAGCTCTCACTCACCGTGATAAAACAAATAAATATCCGACAGCAAGCCAGGAATGGCTTCTTCAAACTGTGAGAGTAGGGCGTCGTTGCGCAATATTTCTTGAAACTCCTCGGATTCAAATAGCCCCGATAGCGTCATGATCGGAATCAACAGCTCAGCGGCCGCATCTTCACCTTTCTGAAACCACTGCTTCTCGTTGTGGAAGAAACCCTCCATAAAGCCAATACACCAGTTCTCCAGACACTCCTCGAAGTTTTCTTCTTCCTGTTGGTAAGGC
>JBFHRI010000004.1:0-31006 GCA_041591755.1 Oleiphilaceae bacterium | reverse complement strand
GATGGTGGCCTTCGATCTGAACTTGCAGGCGAATATGGGTTTGAACATCTCAGGCGGTGAAGAAATTTGGATTCGTCATTCAGAAGTTTCGTTGCCTGAGCGGTTACACCCTGATCTGGACCCGGAAGATCCGATGGCCGAAGCGGATGTCCAGATTGTGGATCGCGAGCAGGCGATGACCGAAATTGTCTACACGCGCTATCTGACCGAGTCGTTCTGGCATCCGACCGACACGACCCGCATTGAAGCGGTGCTGAATAAAGAGATGCAGGAATATGGCTGGTTCTCGGTGATTTGGCCTTGGTCGAATAACTTCATGTGGGGCTTCCCGTTCTTTTACAAACCCAGTGTCTTGGTGCAGGAATTGATGGGTGAGAAGCCGCTGACGATTGAGCAAGAGTTGTATTACCGCTACAAGGATGACAAGGCGGCTTATCTGGCGGCGATCGAAGAATATCGTCGGCCCAAGCGTAATTACTTGCGGCCGTGGCAACCACCGACCAATGGCCTGACCTTGAACGATGAGTTGATGCTGCAGCGTTTGGAACGCCAGGCAAAGACGGGGGAGATCAAGCCCGTCGAGATGCCCAAGGCGCCAAAACCGAAGGAGAAAGATCCGCATCCCTGGTATTGGCCCTTCGAGCGTGAATTTGAGCCCTTGCCGGGACATCCCATGTATTTGAGTTATCAGGCGAACATGGATGCTCAGCGCAAAGAGCGCGCGCAGGCCCTTAAAGCAACGTTGAATTGATAGGCGCTTGTTTTTAATGGTGATACAAAGGCCCGGAAGTGCGAACTGCCGGGCCTTTGTGTTATCAGCCTGAGACCTGGTTTGAAAAAAGCCCTAAATCGTCGTTGACAGGTAGGGGTAAATCATTAAAATGCGCATCTCGATTTGAGCGGGGGTGGTTAGCTCAGCTGGGAGAGCATCGCCCTTACAAGGCGAGGGTCGCAGGTTCGATCCCTGCACCACCCACCATCGCCGTGTTGATTCAACGCATTGAGTCGGTTCGTCGAAGAGCAGGACGCTCGTCTAGAGAAGCACAAGTGGAGCGGTAGTTCAGTTGGTTAGAATACCGGCCTGTCACGCCGGGGGTCGCGGGTTCGAGCCCCGTCCGCTCCGCCACTTCTTTCTTTTTAGCGCCTCTGCTGCGCTTTGCTTTAACACCTTCTCGTTTGTTGTGCCCTTCTTAGGCAAAGCCTCAGGCTGTCTTGTCATCATTCTGTCACATTCTTTTCATAGTCTTTTTGCGGATCAAACATCTGAACTGAAAGAGAAAAGCATGGAACTGGAAGAAGATCTGTATCGCGGTGGTAGTTACGAGTTGGACGATGAAGACTGGGTGGACGATGGCGAAGAGCTCTAGTTGTTCTCTCGCGCGTTGATCCGTCTTTTTGGCGACTTTCCGGTCTTTCGGGGAGCCCTCCTTACTCTCCCTCAGGCTTTGTGGCCGCTCTGAACTCGCCCGGGCTTAGCCCTGTCCAGCGCTTGAATGCGCGTTGAAAACCTGATGGATTAGCAAAGCCCAGCAGGTAAGCAATTTCGGTAAAACTGTGTTGGGTGTCGCGGACATAACTTTTGGCCATTTCGCAGCGGGTTTCGTCGAGTAGATCCTGGAAGCGATAACCCTCCATACCCAGGCGACGCCGTAAGCTCCAGCTTGCCAGGCCCATTTTACGCGCAATCCGCTCAATACTGATGTGCTGTGAACTCAATTCCGGGCCGATAAGCTCCACCACCTTTTGTTTGAAACTCTGGCCTCGCTGCAGTGTCTCGGTCCGTTCCTGACACAGCTGCGTCAGTGCCAAAAAATTTCCCTGATTGGCGAAGCGATTGACCACAGCGTGTTTGCCGGGGCGCAGAGTGAGCGCATTGCGCGGCGCCGAAAACTGCACCGGGCAATCAAAAATAGACTCGAAGATCTCGCTGTCGGGTGGGGCCTCATACTCGATTTCGACCCGGCGTAGCAGCCCATTTTTACCACTCAGCCATTCACACAGCGTGGCCATACTGGCCAACATGAAGTCGACAACGAAATAGTTATACGCGTTGTAGGGGCTGATGGAATAGAAATGAAAGATGCCACTTTCATCTGCGTTTTCCAGATAGAACCGGCTATGACCGCGTGCGTTGACGCTATTGAGGCGTTGAAAGCGCGTCAGCGTGGTGATGGCTTCGCCGATTGTGGGGGCGCTCAGTGCTGCCAGGCCGGCCAGGTTGGAGTCGGTGATCAGGCTGTGTTGGCCCATGGCCAAGCCTAGGCGCGGGTTCTTGCTCAGCCGTATCGCCTCATGACCGATGCGCATGAATTTGGGAATGCTGATGCGGTTGTCGCGTGCGACGAGTTGCGGGGCATGCAGTCCGTAGCGCTCCAATAAATGTTGCGGCGGCAGTCCTTGTGCGCTCAGCACGCGCTCCAGTGGCAGCAAGAAGGAGGTGGCAATGTCGCCCAGGACAAGCCGTGTTTTGGATTCGCCCATAAAAATCAGAAAAGTTATTAAAAGGTATCAAATGATTAAACAAGGATATTGTTCGTGCAAGTTCTAGCCGCTAATTTAAGCATACTTTGATTCGGCCCTGTCTTTGGCTGAGCACGTATTACATAACGGGAGAATTCTGATGAGTGCGAGTATAGCTGCCAACGTTCCTTACCCACATATGCTGGCGCCACTGGATTTGGGCTTTACCACGCTGAAGAATCGCGTATTGATGGGCTCGATGCATACTGGCCTGGAAGAGTCTCGCAATGGCTTTGAGAAAATGGCGGCCTTCTATGCTGAGCGTGCGCGCGGTGGTGTCGGTTTGATCGTGACCGGAGGCATCGCACCGAATGTTGAGGGGTGCGTGGGGCCAGGCGCGGGCAAGCTAACCACCGACAAAGAAGCGGATGAGCATCGGATTGTCACCCAAGCCGTGCATGAGGCGGGCGGTAAAATCTGTATGCAGATCCTGCATGCGGGGCGTTACGCCTATCATCCGAGCCTCGTTGCACCCAGTGCGGTCAAGGCCCCAATCAATCCCTTTACCCCCAAAGAACTGGATGCGGCAGGCGTTGAGCAGCAAATCGAAGCCTTTGTGAATTGTGCGGCGCTAGCCCAGCAGGCGGGCTACGACGGTGTCGAAGTGATGGGGTCCGAGGGCTACTTCATCAACCAGTTCATTGTCACGCATACCAATAAGCGAACGGATCAATGGGGCGGCAGCTATGAAAATCGTATGCGTCTGCCGGTCGAAATTGTGCGTCGCATCCGCGAGCGTGTGGGTCGCGATTTTATTATTATCTACCGTCTTTCCATGCTGGATCTGATTCCCGACGGCAGCACCTGGGAAGAAGTGGTGATGTTGGCCAAAGCCATCGAAAAAGCGGGTGCCACGATCATCAATACCGGTATCGGCTGGCATGAAGCGCGTATCCCGACGATCGCAACGATGGTGCCGCGTGCCGCCTTCACCAAAGTGACGGCCCGCCTCAAGGGTGAGGTCAGCCTGCCCCTGGTCACCACCAATCGCATCAATATGCCGGATATCGCCGAGCGTGTGCTGGCCGATGGCGATGCGGATATGGTCTCGATGGCGCGCCCCTTCCTGGCGGATGCCGATTTCGTGGCCAAGGCTCAGGCCAATCGCGCGGATGAAATCAATACCTGTATCGGCTGCAACCAGGCCTGTTTGGATCACACCTTCCAAATGAAGCTGACTTCATGCCTGGTGAACCCGCGCGCCTGTCACGAAACCGAACTCAATTATCTGCCCACCAGAGAGCCCAAGCGTATCGCCGTAGTCGGCGCGGGCCCGGCAGGTTTGGCGTGTGCCACGGTCGCGGCTGAGCGTGGTCATCACGTGACCCTGTTTGATGCGACTGACAAGATCGGCGGGCAGTTCAATGTAGCCAAGCGCATTCCCGGCAAGGAAGAGTTTGAAGAAACGCTGCGTTATTTTGCGCGAATGATTGAGATTCATGGTGTAGAACTGAAACTCAACACCCGCGTCAATGAGCAGGATTTGATTGCAGCAGGCTTCGACGAAGTGGTTCTGGCCACCGGCATCGTACCGCGTGTGCCCGATATTCCGGGGGTCAATCACCCCAGCGTGATCGGGTACCTCGATGCAATACTCGAGCGCAAGCCAGTCGGTCGCCGCGTGGCGATCGTGGGGGCGGGCGGTATCGGTTTCGATGTGGCCGAATTTGTGACTCAAGAAGGCCCCTCTGCCAGTCTCGACCCGCAAGCCTTTATGAAAGAGTGGGGTGTGGATCTGAGCAGTCAGCATCGTGGTGGTGTGCAAGGCGTGGCCGCCGAAGCGCCCAAAGTGCCGCGTGAGGTTTGGCTGTTGCAGCGCAAGACCTCCAAGGTCGGCAATAATTTGGGTAAGACGACGGGTTGGATCCATCGCTCGTCATTGCAGCATCGTCAGGTCAAAATGTTAGCCGGCGTGTCGTATCAGAAAATCGATGATGCCGGCTTCTGGGTCGAGGTCGATGGCCAGACACATTTGCTTGAGGTGGACACAATTATTCTGTGCGCCGGTCAGGAGCCGCTGCGAGCCCTGCAACAAGGGCTGATTGATGCCGGCAAGAGCGTGCATCTGATCGGCGGGGCCGATGTGGCGGCCGAATTGGATGCCAAACGTGCGATTAACCAAGGTTCACGCTTGGCGGCTCAGTTGTAAGATCCCCCCTCCAAATCGATCAGTGTGCAAAAACGTGATCGATGTCGTTCTGCGGGCGGCACAGCAAACGTGTGCTTCCCGCCAGATCATCTAAACTGTCCTTAGTCAGCTGCATCGGTGTCATTTGGCGTCGCCCTTTCAGTCCGGTGGTAACCGGTTGAACATCTCGGCCCCGCCAGTCCTGCCAGTCATTGACCGTCACCGTTTTTTATTTTGGGAGTTGCTATGGGAAGCCGGAGTTCAGGCTCACACGTCGCCGTATTTTTTTTCAACGAGCACCAAGTCTCGCGGCAGATGTTCTATTCGGAATTCGAAGCCTTATTGGATGGCCTGGGCGCCTTGCCGGAATACAGTGATGAAGATGCCAAAGCCGTCTATGTACAGATTGATCGCTTGGGCAAGGTCAAGGCCTGCGTATTTTTCAAACTCTACTTTGATGAAAATGGCGTTGCGGATTCTGGCTGGAATGTGCCGGTTGAGCGGCTCGCCGAAATAAGCGGCAGTGGACCCGATTTGGGCGGGGGGCCGATCCGCCTCTCCTGTCGTAGTCAGTGCTCAATTAATTGGCATCAGGATGATCTGTGGGATCCCGAGATGAGTCCCGGGGCGAACCATTTTGTCGCACTCAAGAAGGCCGTGCAGGAAAATCGTCTTCGCTTCAAATTCGAAGCCGAGGAGGAAGTCATCCCGACTTTAGCTGCGGCGAAAAGCCCAGCCCCCGATGAGCTCGAAGAAGAGCTCGAGCAAGGGCGTCGTACAAAACTAGCGCGCTTGCTGAAAGAGCAACGCTTACGCATCCGCACCTTGGAGTCCTATCGCGATAGCGTCGACGATCAGGGCGAACGCGAAGCGCGCATACAACTGCACTCGGCACGCAATGAAATCGAGGAGTTGAAGCGACTGATTGCTCAACTCAAGCTCAAGAACGAAAAGTTGGCGCAAAAGCTGTCCTCACGTAATGAGCAGTTTATCGACCTGCAAGATAAAGTGACCGGGCAAGCGCAATTAGTGGCCGAACTTGAGAAAAAGTTGAAACATGCTTCGGGCAGTGACCGCGATCGTTTAGAAAAACAAAAGCTCGAAGCCGAAGTGGTCTTGTTGAAAGAGCAATTGAGTCGGCGTGATATTGATCTGGCTTATCGTGATGAACGCGAGGAGCAGTTACGTGCCGAACTGGAAGAGTTGAAAGAGAGCCTGGCTGAAAGTAGCGGAGATGAGGGATTTATCGAGCGTTTGCGCGAACTCGAAGTCGTTTATGTCGTCTACCATCCGGGTGTCGGGCATATCACCATGAACGCTAATGACATTCGTGACTACGCGGCGAATCCGATCGCCTTTGTGTCGGCCAAGTGCTTTGTGACCCCAGAGCGCTACAAAGCCTGGTTGACACACTTTGAAAGTCCGGTCTGTCAGCACCAAGCAAGCGGCAAGCTCTGTGGGAAGAAGGTCGATAAAGTGAGTACCCCAAGTGAGTTTGAACCAGGGGTCAGCGATCGCTGCGAGGAACACGGCGCCATGAGCTGAGGCTGAGCGTTAAGCTTTATTCGATTAAAAAGCCCGGGATTCCGGGCTTTTTTTATGCCGCCTAAACTATTCGGGGAATTGCGATTACTTTGCTACGATAGCAGCCATTGTTGGCGCCACCTCGTGGCATTTACTCATCAAGACAAGGATTCTTTATGGATCAATTCAGAAACATCGGTCTAATCGGGCGGATGGGTAGCGTACAAGTGGTGGAAACGCTGCGGCGACTGAAAAAATTCCTCATCGCGGAAGGTTATCATCTGATTATTGAAGAAAACATCGCCGCGCTGATGCCAGGGCATGGTTTGCAAGCCTCCAGTGTCAAAATGATGGGTGAGGTGTGTGATCTGGTGATTGTGGTTGGGGGAGACGGAAGTTTATTGGGGGCGGCTCGCGAGCTGGCCAAATCGGATGTGCCTTTGCTCGGCGTAAACCGCGGCCGCTTGGGCTTTCTCACCGATATTTCACCAGATGACCTGGAGCAAAAAGTAGCCGAGGTGCTGGCGGGGCAGTACATTTCTGAAAAGCGTTTTTTGCTCGATGCTTACATCAAACGCAACGGCGAGCCCGTCGGTTTTGGTTCCTGCCTCAACGATATAGTCCTGCACCCCGGCAAATCGACCCGCATGATAAGCTTCGATCTCTACATCGAGGGGCAGTTTGTGTATAACCTGCGCGCGGATGGATTGATCGTGGCCACGCCGACAGGCTCAACCGCCTACTCGCTGTCCGCAGGCGGGCCTTTGTTGCATCCCAAGCTTGATGCCATCGTGTTGGTACCCATGTTTCCGCATACGCTGAGTAGTCGTCCGATCGTGGTTGACGGCAAGAGCGAGATCAAAATCGTCATTGATGAGGGCAACAACATCTATCCGCAAGTCAGTTGCGATGGCCAGCATCATCTGACGACCGCGCCGGGTGATATCGTGAGCATTACCAAAAAGCCGCACAAGATTCGGCTGATTCATCCCACCACCAACAACTTCTACGAGACCTGTCGTGAGAAACTCGGGTGGGCAACCCGAGCCGCAGTGAGTTAAGCATGGCATCTGGCACAATTGAAAAAGAGCAGGGCTTTGATCTGATCGGTGACGTACATGGCTGCGCCCTGTCGCTGGAGCGGCTGCTCAAGAAGATGGACTACCAATATCTGAAGGGTTGCTATCGGCACACTTCGCGTAAGGTGATATTCATCGGCGATATTGTCGATCGCGGGCCGCGTATTCGAGAAGCCCTGCATATCGTCAAAGACATGGTGGATGCGGGACAGGCTGAAATCGTGTTGGGTAATCATGAGGTGAACAGCCTGGCCTATTGCACGCGTGCACACAAGGATTCCGGGCGAACCTTTCTGCGCGAACACACCGGACGTCATCATCGATTGATTCGAGAAACCTTGGAGCAATTCGAGGCCTATCCCGATGAGTGGAAAGCATTCTTGCGCTGGTTTCAAGAGATTCCGCTGGTGCTCGAAAAGCCTGGATTTCGCGTGGTACATGCCTGTTGGGATGGCGAATTAATCGACCGTTTTCGGCAGCTCAGCCCAAGCATGGTCCTCACCGACGACTTACTGCATCAAGCGGCCGATCCAGAGTCGCTGGTGCATCGCGTCGTAGATCGTCTGACTCGGGGCACGGCGCTGGTGTTACCCAATAACGAAACCATTCTTGGCAAGGATGGTTTTGCCCGCAACATGTTTCGCACCAAGTTCTGGGCGGAAAACCCTCAGACTTATGCCGATGTGGTGTTCCAACCCGACCCCTTGCCCGCAGAGATTGAGCATCGTCGTCTATCGGCCATCGAAAAACAGCAGCTGCTCAGCTATCCATTAAGTGAGCCCCCCGTGTTCGTGGGGCATTATTGGATGGAGGGCGAGCCTTCGCCGATTCAGGCCAATATAGCCTGTCTGGATTACAGCGCGGTCAAGTATGGCCGCTTGGTGGCCTATCGTATGGATGGCGAGCGTGAGTTGTCGCGCGACAAATTCGTATGGGTGGATGTCGTTCGCCCATGATTGAGGTCAGCCGGGTGGCGCTAGAGCTTGATTTATCGCGGCTCAGTCAATGGTTGTGGGCGCAGGGTATCGCCCATCGCATTGCTGAAGAGCAGGGTGAGCAGGTGCTTTACATCGCCCCAGAACAGGCAGAATACTTACCCGCGATGCGTCAACTCCTCCGGCGCTATGTGATGGAACCGGAGTTTCGTCAAGTGCTAGCCAGTACGCCATTGCCTGTCAGCACAGAGCCTGAGCTCGAAGCGCTGAAAACGCCGTATCCGCGCGTCAGTCCGAGACAGGCGCCATTGCTGTTTGGTGTGCTGGGGATGGCGGCGATCGCGGCCTTGTTAACGGGCTTTGGTGCGGGAGGCCCTGCCCTGCGCGCCTTGTTAATCGTCGATCCCTTTCAGTTAGATTTTCACATGATGGATCTGTCCGCGCGCTGGGAGGGCTTGCTGGCGATACTGGCGGCAGGACAGTGGTGGCGGCTCATCACGCCGGATCTGCTGCATTTTCATTTGCTGCATCTGGCGTTCAATGCCTTGATGTGCTGGGTTTGGGGCGGTCAGTTGGAGTTGCGACGCGGGAGCTCGGCGTTTCTTGGCCTCTTTGTATTTGCGTCGGTGATCTCGAACGTGGCGCAATTTTTGGGGTCCCACTATTTGTTTGGCGGCTTGTCGGGCTTTGCCTATGCCTTGATCGGCTACAGCTGGCTTTGGCGTCGGGTCGAGCCGGACGTGTTTATGCCGGACTTCTTTTGGCGTTTTAGCCTGCTGTGGTTGGTCTTGGGGTATACCCCGCTGACCGTGTGGTTGGGTATTGGGCAGATGGCGAATGAGGCGCATTTATTCGGGCTGCTGGCGGGTTTATTCTGGGCTTGGTTGACCGTGTTGCGACCCGCACGAAGACGCTAACCGAGCCTGGTGATGGGCGATGCAAAGAAAAACCCCTGCGCAGCGAGCTGGGCAGGGGTGTCACAAAGCATGACAAATTCTGATGAGAGAGACCGAATTCACGAGCAGTGCGGCTGCTTGTGAATTCGATGCAAATAGTAATCATTATCATTTAATGATGCAAGCTTTGGGTTGTGAAATCGTTCACGGCTTTGTAGCATCGCCATCCCAACCATTCGATTTGCTGTCGCGCGTATCTGGGTTTAGATGTGCGCGCCCCCTTTGCCAGACCGAGAGAGCAGTATTTATGTCCAGCTCATTTAAAGATCAGGCCGAAAACATCAGCCCAGAAATCTACCTGCGTTTCAAACAGGCATTGGAACTTGGCAAATGGCCTGATGGCCGAACGCTGAGTGCCGCACAAAAGGAAATTTGCATGGAGGCGGTGTTGTTATACGAGGCCAAGCAGGGGCTAACCGAGGATCAACGGGTTGGTTATATCGATCGCAGCCGCAAAACTTCACCGTGTGGGCCCAAGCACGACCATTCATCTGACGACGAGTCGGGGGAAGAAGATGACTCACGGCCCGTGCGCATTTTGCACTAGAACCCGATGACCTTGTGAGTGGATATGACAAGCTTGATCTCGGGACGGCTGGACAAGATGCGGGTGCAGCTTGAGCAGCCAGTACAGTATTTTTTTCGCACCCATCACGGTGAGCTGCCGCTGAACGAGCTGCTGGGACGGCGCTTGGGCTTGCGCTATGCCGGAGAGATCCGCTGTGCGCATTGCCAGCGCCTGACACGAACCAGCTTCAATCAAGGGTATTGCTATCCCTGCTTTCAGAAACTGGCGCGCTGTGATCGCTGCATTATGAGTCCTGAGTTATGTCACTATGCTCAGGGCACGTGTCGTGAGCCAGAGTGGGGTGAGGCGCATTGTATGATTCCTCATGTGGTCTACCTGGCCAATTCTTCCAGTCTCAAGGTCGGCATCACGCGCCAAACGCAAATACCCACCCGCTGGATCGACCAGGGTGCGATTCAGGCACTGCCGATATTTGAAACCAGTAGTCGTCACATGGCTGGCTTGATCGAAGCGACCTTGAAGCAAGTCGTGGCGGACAAAACCAATTGGCGCGCGATGCTCAAACATCAGGTTGAACCGCTTGACCTCAAGCAAGAGCGCGATCGTCTGCTGGCCAGTATGCAGGCCCCACTGGATGAGTTGGCACGTCGGACGCCCGAGCATTCCTTTCGCGTGATGCGTGATGCGAATGAGTGTGAGTTGAACTATCCAGCGCTAAGCTGGCCCGTTAAAGTGAATACCTACAACTTGGATAAAACGCCGGAAATCGAAGATACCCTGCTGGCCATAAAAGGACAGTACCTGATATTCGAAAACGGCTGCCTCAACCTGCGCAAATACACATCCTATGACGTTAGCCTGACTCTGCTGGAGTAGGCCCCGGAGTAAATTGATGAGCGACAACAACCCAGCAATGACTTATCTGAAGGACTATCAAGCACCGGCGTTTGAACTCGAGTCGGTTGATCTGGTGGTGCGTCTGTATGAAGAGGGAGCGCTGGTCAGTTCGACCCTGCGGGTGCAGCGAATTCAAGGCGGGCAAGCAGATGAACCACTGC
The DNA here is from genome assembly GCA_041591755.1 of Oleiphilaceae bacterium. Taxonomy (GTDB): domain Bacteria; phylum Pseudomonadota; class Gammaproteobacteria; order Pseudomonadales; family Oleiphilaceae; genus JBFHRI01. The sequence goes on along the minus strand of JBFHRI010000004.1, from coordinate 20,277 downwards.
GTTTACATGGCGAAGATTTGGAGTTGCGCTCATTGCGTTTGGATGGGCGTGAGCTGGCGGCTGCGGAGTTTCAGCAGGATGCTGAGTCCTTGACCCTGCACCGGGTACCGGATCGCTTTGTACTGAGCTGTGATACCTGGATTAAACCGCAGGAAAACAAACGCCTGGAAGGGCTCTATCGCTCACGTCAAATGTTCTGTACACAATGCGAGGCCGAGGGTTTTCGTCGCATTACTTACTACTTGGATCGGCCGGACGTGATGTCGGTTTTTCGCACTCGCATTGAGGCCGACCGTGCGCAATATCCAATTCTGTTGTCCAATGGTAATCCGGTAGAGTCCGGGGACTTGCCCGACGGTCGCCACTTCGTCACCTGGCATGATCCCTTCCGTAAGCCCAGCTACTTATTTGCCTTGGTCGCGGGTGACTTGCACTGTCAGCGTGATCGTTTCACAACGCAGTCCGGTCGAAGCATCGATTTGCGTATTTACGTCGATCATCAGAATGCTGACAAATGCGACTTTGCCCTGGCAGCGCTCAAACGGGCGATGCGTTGGGATGAAGAGGTCTACGGTCGCGAATACGACTTGGATATCTTCATGATCGTCGCGGTCGATGATTTCAATATGGGGGCGATGGAAAACAAGGGCTTGAATATATTCAATTCTTCGTGTGTTCTGGCGAAGCAAGAAGCCACCACCGATGCAGGTTTTGAACGTATTGAAGCCATTGTGGCGCATGAATACTTTCACAACTGGTCGGGCAATCGCGTGACCTGTCGCGACTGGTTCCAGCTGAGCCTAAAGGAGGGCTTCACGGTCTTCCGTGACGCCGAATATAGCGCCGATATGGGTTCGCGCACGGTCAAGCGCATTGAGGATGTCAGCGTGTTGCGTACGGCACAGTTTGCCGAGGATGCGGGTCCGATGTCGCACCCGGTGCGTCCGGCCTCTTATCTCGAGATCTCCAACTTTTACACCCTGACGATCTATGAAAAAGGCGCTGAGGTTGTGCGTATGCTGTATACCTTGCTGGGGCCGGAGTTATTTCGCAGGGGGAGCGATCTTTATTTCGAGCGTCATGATGGGCAAGCGGTCACCACGGATGACTTTGTCGCCGCCATGGCTGAAGTCAGCGGCCGCGATTTGACGCAGTTCAAACGCTGGTATGACCAAAGCGGAACGCCCGAAGTCCGCGTCAAGGCCAGTTACGACGCGAAGGCGCAGCGCTATACGCTGCAATTCACCCAATCCTGTCCCCCAACACCGGGTCAGCCCGAGAAGCTGCCCTTTGTGATACCGATTCGTCTGGCCTTGTTTGATGCGGCCGGCACTGCTTTGCCTTTGTCTGTCGCCGATGGGGCGCGAGAATGGGTGTATGAATTGAGTGAAACGACGGGGATACTGCATTTTGAAGCGGTTGCGGCGCAGCCTGTTCCGTCCTTGCTACGCATGTTTTCCGCGCCGGTTAAATTATACTTCGATTACAGCGACGACGAATTGTTGTTTTTATTGCAGCATGACACGGATGGCTTCAATCGTTGGGAAATGCAGCAACGTTTATCTCAGCGCATGCTGGAGCAATTGGTGAGCGATGTGCAAGCCGGTCGGCCGCTTGAAGTACCGGAGCGCTTTATCGCGGTCATGCGCAGTATCTTGGCGGATGCCAGTCTGGATGATGCGATGGTCAGCAAGTTGCTCGTGTTACCCACAGAGCAGTATCTGATCGAGCAGGCACAAGAGGCTGACGTCGATGCCATTCATCGCGCCCGTGAATTCGCCCGGCAAACGCTGGCTCAGGCGCTAAGAGCGGATCTACCACAGGTGTATCAACGTTGTCAGCACCCCGAAGAGGACAATTCGCTTACGCAGGAAGCGGTGGCGCATCGCGCCCTGAAGAACGCAGTTTTGGGTCTATGGTCAGCCGCTCCCGACGCGCAGTTTTACGAAGTGTGCGAAGCGCAGTTTCGCACAGCTGGCACCATGACGGATCAATATGGTGCTTTAGCGGCGATGGTCAATGCCAGCGATCGCGCTAAGGCACAAGCTACCTTGGATGCGTTTTACGAGCAGTGGCAGCAGGATCAGCAAGTTTTGGAGCAGTGGTTTAGCGTGCAAAGCGCGAGTGCGCACCATAGCGATTTGGCGTACATCAAACAGTTGATGCAGCATCCCGCATTCGAGTTCACCAATCCCAACAAATTGCGTTCCGTGCTCGGTGCTTTCTGTAATCAGAATCTGGTGAATTTCCACGCTGATGACGGCAGCGCCTATGCCTTTCTGGCCGATCAAATCATACGTCTCGACAAGCTGAACCCGCAGATTGCATCGCGCTTGACCACGCCACTCACGCGTGGGCGAAAATTTGGCACCAAACGCAAAGCGTTAATGCGAGCACAGTTGCAGCGAATTGCTGACCAGCCCAGCCTGTCGAAAGATGTCCGCGAACTTGTCTCAAAAAGTTTAGGGTATTAGTCAGGATTCACCCACTTGATCACGTTCAAATTGGCAACGAAGCGTCTGGCAACGCTTCGTTGCCCCGCATGTTGTGACTGAGTTCGCGCTTTCAAAAAAGGCCGTGCTTAGGTGCTCAGACAAAATTCATAACAAAACTCGCATAGACAGTACTCAATAATCTGCTAAAAATTAATGGGATGCCGGTTTTTTCTAAACCGCGTTTTCACGTTTCTGTCGAAAAATGGTCGTATCGCTTCGCGGCCAAGGTAGCGTCCGAAAATAAAGAACCCGCTGTGTAGTCAGTTTTTGGATTTGCAGTTTCGAGTCGAAACAATCATTTACTGCGTTTCAAGGTATTCGTATGAATAACAAAAGTGTACTGGTCTGTGGTGTGCTGGCGTTGGCGCTGGGGTCATTCAGTGCGTCGGCCAAAGTATCGCAACAAGAGGCCGATAAGCTCGGGACATTACTGACGCCTTTTGGCTCCATAAAGTCCGGCAATGCGAGTAAAACCATTCCGGAATGGACTGGAGGGCTGACCAAGGCCCCGGTGGGTTACAAGGGAGGCGGTCAGCATCATATCGACCCGTACGGCTCTGAAACGCCCAAGTTTACGATCGATAAATCGAATTATCAGGGTTTCAAAAAGTACCTCTCAGATGGTTTATATACGCTGTTTGAAGCCTACCCCAACACGTTCAAAATGCATGTTTATCAGACGCATCGCTCCCATGCGATGCCAAACAATATTCTGGTCAACAGCAAAAAGAATGCGTTGACCTCGGGTCTGGTTGGTGAGGGCGTCGGCATGAAAGATGCCTACGCGGGCATTCCGTTCCCGATTCTGCATGGCTCTAATTCTGACAAAGCCGCACAGGTGATGTGGAACCACAAGACCCGTTATCGTGGCCTGTATTTTACCGCGCGTGCGACCGAGCTGGCCGTGCAACGTGACGGTCAGTTCACGCAGATCAACAAGCACCAAGAACTGTTCATGAACTATTACAATCCAGAAGGCAACTTTGCCAAAATGGAAAACGTCATGCTGTACTACCTGACCACCAATAAGGCGCCGGCACGCTTGGCGGGTGGTGCGATATTGGTGCATGAAACGCTTAACCAGCTCGAAGACCCGCGACAAGGCTGGGACTACAACTCCGGTCAGCGCCGTGTGCGACGCGCACCTAACTTGGCCTACGACTCGCCCATTGCATCATCGGATGGCACGCGGGTCGCCGACGACACCGACATCTTTGTGGGTGCTACGGACCGCTATAATCTGAGTTATAAGGGTATGCGTGAGATCTTTATTCCCTACAACTCCTACAAAATTGGTGCGGCGGGCGTCAAATATGCCGATATCGTCATGCCCGGACACCCAAACCCAGAGTACATCCGTTGGGAGCTGCATCGTGTTCACGTGGTCGAGATGCTGTTGAAGAAGAGCGAGCGTCATATTTATAAGCGACGTGTGTTCTATGTGGATGAGGACAGCTGGTCAGCCGTATTGGCAGATCAATATGACAGCCGAGATGAGCTGTGGCGAATCAGCGTATCTCTGCCAAAGAACTACTACGAAGTGCCCGCTACGTATACCAGCGGCGACATCTATCATGATCTGCAGTCGCGTCGCTATAGCATCAACTTCATCTACTCCGAGGAGCAGCATGCGCCAATCTTCGAAAACAAGGTTCCGGACAAGCGCTACTTCAGCCCGTCTGAGCTAAGAAGAAAAGGTCGATAATAAGTAAAAAATCGAAAGCAGGCACCTCGGTGCCTGCACTGCTATTTAGTTTTTTCATTTTTCGTCATACAACCCAGGGTTGATACATGAGATTCAAATTAAACTCTTTGCGAAGTGCACTACTGACCTGCGCGGTTGGTCTGGCCGCGGCATCATCGCCGTTGCAGGCAGCGCAAGATGTTCTAGCCACTCCGGCTTACAGTACAGAAATTGCTCACAAGGCCTTATTGATCGATGTGCAGAAGGTCGGGTCCAGATTAGTCGCGGTAGGAGAGCGAGGTCATATCATTCTGTCAGATGATCGCGGTGAAACCTGGCAGCAAGCTAGCGTGCCGGTGTCGGTATTACTGACGGCCGTGCATTTCGTCAATAACACGCATGGCTGGGCTGTTGGTCACGGCGGCGTGATTCTGCATTCCTCGGATGGCGGTCAAACCTGGGTCAAACAGTTCGACGGCAACGAAGCCAACAAAACGGTCGTAGCGCAAGCTAAAGCGCGGGTAGACGCGCTGCGCAATCAGGTAGAGCAAACATCGGGTGCAGCCAGGGAAGAATTGGAGTATCAGCTCGAAGAAGTCGAGATCGCTTACGAAGATGCGAAGCTGGATGCCTCGGTCGGTGCCAGTAAGCCATTCCTGGATGTCCTGTTTTTCAACCCCACAGAGGGCATTGCTGTGGGATCCTACGGTTACATCTTTAAGACGAAAGATGGCGGCAAAAGCTGGGAAAACTATGCCTCCAAGATGGAGAACTTCGATCGTTTTCATCTCAATGCCATTGGTCAATTGAATGGAGGAACCATTGTCGCGGTCGGTGAGGCCGGTGTGATTTTCCGTTCGACTAATCGTGGCGAGTCTTGGGAGACGGTTGAAAGCCCATACGAAGGATCACTGTTTGGCGTGTCCGGGACCAATGACCAGGGCGTTGCCCTGGTAGTGGGTTTGCGTGGCCACCTGTTCCGTTCCAATGACGACGGCCGCACATGGAACCAAGTCGACACGGGGACCGAGTCGACCCTGGTGTCGGTCGATGTCGACAGCTCGAATACGGTCACCGTTGTAGGCAGTTCAGGCACGGTGTTGTTAAGTAAAGATGGAGGGCGAACCTTCAGAGAATCCATTCGCGAAGATCGAGTTGGTAATTCGTCGGTGGCATTTGTGGATAAGCAGCGCGTGGTGATCGTCGGAGAGCGAGGCGTCATTGTCGCCACTCCCAATGGCGGCAACATTTGATCAATTGGATTTAGGACCGCTGTCGCTAAAAGAGTTTAAGAGGAATGATGAATGACTGACCCGAAACAGAACATCCCGCCCCACATACCGCCTGTCGCCGGTGATGGTTCTTTTCTTGAGCGTTTTATTTTTAACAACCGTGTGGTCGTATTGGGTTTATTTATCCTGATCACGGCGTTTCTCGGTTATCACGCATCGAAAATTAAACCCGATGCCTCGTTCGAACGCTTGATCCCGGTTGAGCACGAATATATCCAGAACATGATGGCCAATCGTGATGATCTGGAAAACCTGGGTAACTTCGTACGTATCGCCGTGGCCGTAAAAGAAGGCGATATTTTCAATAAGGCCTATATGGAAACCTTGGCCGAAATTACCGATGAGGTGTTCTATCTGACCGGCGTGGACCGTTCAGGCTTGAAGTCACTGTGGACACCGAACGTGCGTTGGGTCGAGGTCACCGAAGAAGGATTCCAGGGTGGACCGGTCATTCCCGATGGTTATGACGGCTCCGCAGCCTCACTGGATCAATTGCGTGAAAATGTACTGAAGTCGGGCGAAGTGGGTCGTCTGGTGTCGGACAACTTCAAGTCGACCATCGTCTATGCGCCCTTATTCGAGTTCAATCCTGAAACCAAGGAGCCTTTGGACTACCGCCAGTTTTCGCAAGATCTCGAAGAAAAAATTCGACAGAAATATCAGGAAAAGAATCCTAACGTCCAAATCCATATTGTTGGCTTCGCCAAAAAAGTCGGTGACCTGATCGAAGGGATCAAGTCGATCGCGATGTTCGCGGTGGTGACGATCAGTTTGACGTTTGTGCTTTTATTCATGTATTCAAAATGTCTACGCGCCACCTATGTGCCGATTCTGACTTCCATCATTGCGGTCGTATGGCAGCTGGGTATTTTGCGCCTGCTAGGTTACGGATTGGACCCCTATTCGGTACTGGTTCCGTTCCTGGTGTTCGCGATCGGGATCAGTCATGGGGTGCAAATTGTCAACCAGTTTGCGGTACAGCAATCGCATGGCTTCAATCCATTAATGAGTGCTCGGCTGGCCTTTAGAAACCTGGTGCAGCCCGGTATTTTGGCGCTGGTTTCGGATGCGATTGGCTTCCTGACCTTGCTGTTTATCGAGATCGAAGTTATCCGTGATTTGGCGGTAGCTTCGGGTATCGGTGTGGCGATCATTATTCTGACCAACCTGATCTTGCATCCAGTCATCATGTCCTTCAAAGGGCTCAGCCCCTCGGGCATGCGTGCCGCCAAGAAGGCAGAAGAAGTGGGCTATAAGAAGTGGCGCGCACTGTCATTCATGGCGCATCCCAGTGTTGCGCCGGTCTCTATCCTGATCGCCATTCTGGGCTGTGGTATTGGTCTCTACTATCAGAAAGACCTGAAGATTGGTGACCTCGACAAGGGGGCGCCGGAACTGCGTAAGGATTCTCGATACAACCTCGACAATCTCTACATTATTAGCAACTACAGTACCAGTGCCGACATTCTGGTGGTGATGGTGAAATCGGCACCCGAAAAATGTGCAACCTACGAACTGATGGATGTGATGGATCGCGTGCAATGGCGCTTGGAAAACGTGCCGGGTGTAGAATCGACGGCATCCATTCTGACCGTGTCCAAGCATGTCACCAAAGCGCTGAACGAAGGCAGTTTGAAGTGGTTTGAGTTGTCCCGCAGTGAGTCGATCATCAACTCGTCGATTGCGCGTGCGCCGTCAGGCCTAATCAACTCCGATTGCAGCATGACGCCCTTGATCGTCTATCTGAAAGATCATGAAGCGGAAACGCTGAATCGAGTGATCAATACGATGGAAGCATTGATCGATGAGTATCCGAGTGAAAACTACAGCTTCTTGCTGGCGGCCGGTAACGCAGGCGTAGAAGCGGCGACCAACCAAGTTATTGAACGCGCCAAGAACATCATGCTTTTGGCGGTCTATTCGGTAGTTGCCTTCTTGTGTTTGATTACCTTCCGCTCCCTGCCGGCCGTGATTTGTATCATCACGCCACTGGCTTTGACGTCGGTGCTTTGTGAAGCACTAATGGCCCAGTTGGGCATCGGCATCAAGGTGGCCACCCTGCCAGTCATCGCATTGGGTGTGGGGATCGGTGTTGACTATGGCATCTATATCTATAGCCAGCTGGAGCGCAAGCTTTATCAAGGCTTACCGCTGCAAGAGGCCTACTATGAGACGCTGATGACCACCGGTAAGGCGGTCAGCTTTACCGGGATTACGCTGGGTATTGGTGTGTGTACCTGGATCTTCTCGCCGATCAAGTTCCAGGCCGACATGGGCATCCTGCTATTCTTTATGTTCATTTGGAACATGGTGGGCAGTCTGTGGCTGCTGCCGGCGATGGCGCGCTTCTTGTTGAATCCCGAAAAAATGGCCAAGAAAGGCCAGCAAATGGGCTTGCATACCGCGACGCAACCGTAAAGAAGGCCATTCAGTGTGAACGAGCGCCCTGTTTAACAGGGCGCTGTCTTTTCTAAGGTGTCAATTTTTAAGCGGATTGTTTAGAATCGCCGGCTCGCATTTTTTGCTTACTTTTCATGTGGCGCATCGTAGGCGCCACCACTGATTGCATCACGAGGTTCACATGCCAACGATTACGCTGCCAGATGGAAGTCAGCGCCAGTTTGATTCGCCCGTTACAGTCATGCAGGTCGCGGAAGCGATTGGTCCTGGCTTAGCCAAAGCCACGGTTGCAGGCCGCATCAATGGTCAATTGGTCGATGCCTGTGAACTGATCGGGCATGACGCAACGCTGAGTATTGTTACGCCCAAGGACCCGGAAGGTTTGGAGATTATTCGTCATTCCTGTGCGCATTTGCTGGGGCATGCGATCAAACAGCTGTGGCCGGAAACGCGCATGGCGATTGGTCCGGTAATCGAGAATGGCTTCTACTACGATGTGGACTTGGAGCATCGCCTGACCGATGAAGATATGGCGGCGCTGGAAAAGCGTATGCAGGAGTTGGCGGACAAAGAATATTTGGTGGTCAAGAAAAAGGCTTCATGGGATGAAGCCGTGGCGACCTTCGAATCGCGTCAGGAACCCTACAAGCTGGAGATTCTGGAGCGGGACATCCCGCGCGCGGACACGCCGGGGCTCTATCATCACGAAGAATATATCGATATGTGTCGTGGGCCCCATGTACCCAACATGCGCTTTTGTCAGCATTTCAAGTTGATGCGAATTTCTGGTGCCTACTGGCGCGGTGATTCCAACAACAAGATGCTGCAGCGTATTTACGGGACCGCCTTCCCGGATAAAAAGCAGCTCAAGACCTATCTGTTGCAGCTCGAAGAAGCCGAAAAGCGTGATCATCGCCGCATCGGCAAAAAGCTCGATCTGTTCCATATGCAAGAAGAAGCGCCAGGTATGGTTTTCTGGCATGACAAGGGCTGGCGCATCTATCGAGAGATCGAAACCTATATGCGTGCCAAGCAACAGCGCTACGGCTATCGCGAAATCAAAACCCCGCAGGTGGTCGATCGTACATTGTGGGAGCGCTCCGGGCACTGGGATAAATTTAGTGCGCAAATGTTTACCACGCACTCTGAGAACTCCGATTTTGCGATCAAGCCGATGAACTGCCCGTGTCATATCCAGGTGTTCAATCAAGGTTTGAAAAGCTACAAGGATCTGCCGCTGCGTTTAGCCGAGTTTGGTTCGTGCCATCGCAATGAAGCGTCGGGTGCCTTGCACGGTATCATGCGAGTGCGTGGCTTCGTGCAGGATGATGCACATATATTCTGTACCGAGGCTCAGATCCAAAGCGAAGTTTCCGATTTCATCGATATGCTGCACGAGGTTTATCAGGATTTTGGCTTCGATGAGATTCTGTACAAGTTATCCACACGGCCCGAGCAGCGCGTCGGTTCTGACGAAGTCTGGGATAAAGCCGAAGCGGCGCTGGCCGAATCCTTGGATGCCAAAGGCTTGAAATGGGACTTATTGCCGGGTGAGGGTGCGTTCTACGGGCCGAAGATCGAGTTCAGCTTGAAAGATTGCATTGGTCGAGTCTGGCAGTGCGGTACGATTCAGGTGGATTTCTCGATGCCAGGGCGCCTGGGTGCCCAATATGTGACCGATCATCAAGAGCGCAAAACGCCGGTCATGTTGCATCGCGCGGTGCTGGGTTCGTTTGAGCGGTTTATCGGCATTTTGATCGAGCAATATGAGGGGGCCTTCCCATTCTGGTTGGCGCCAGAACAGGTGGCTGTCCTCAATATTACCGATCGTCAGGCGGAATATTGTCAAAAACTGCACGAAAAGTTGGAAGAACGAGGCTATCGTGTACATCTTGACTTGAGAAACGAGAAGATCGGCTTTAAAATCCGCGAGCACACAATTGGCAAGATCCCCTATCTGCTCGTTTGCGGCGACAAAGAAGTTGAAAACCAGTCGGTGGCCGTGAGAACCCGTGAAGGTGAAGACCTTGGCGTCATGAGTCTGGATCAGGCGTTTGAGCTGCTCCAGCGTGCTGCTGCGCGCAAAGGACGCAAGGCGGACTGAATGGATCTGAGTCGTGTGTGCGAGCGGATTCGAATGAAGTGATTGCTCCGAGCCAGAGTAATTCGGAGCAATCGCTTTTTCTTTTGTAAGAATGTGGAGATTGGAACATTAAGCGGACTATGCAACCCAGCACTAAAGCCAAGAAAGCGACGATTAACGAGAATATCGACGCCAAAGAAGTCAGACTGATTGATGCCGAAGGCAACCAGGTAGGCATTGTCGCCATCGCCGATGCACTGGCCATGGCAGAAAAGGCAGAGCTTGATCTGGTACAGATCGCCGACAGCGATCCGATCGTATGTAAGATCATGGACTACGGCAAAAAAGTGTTTGAGGAGAAAAAGCAAAAGGCCGCGCAAAAGAAAAAGCAAAAGCAGGTTCAGGTTAAAGAAATCAAATTACGACCAGGGACGGAAGAGGCGGACTATCAGGTAAAACTGCGCAACCTGATACGTTTCCTTGAAGACGGGGACAAGGCCAAGGTGACGATTCGTTACCGCGGTCGTGAAATGGCCCATCAGGAGATCGGCATCAAACTACTCGAACGAATCGAACAGGATTTGGCCGAGTATGGTGTTGTCGAACAGCGACCAAAATTGGAAGGTCGCCAAGTCATGATGGTGCTGGGCCCCAAAAAGAAAAAGTAGTCCACGAAGCCGCAAGGCCGAGGGTCTACTCAATATCATTAACGAATGCGGAGTACAGTACGATGCCAAAGATGAAAGTAAAAAGCGGAGCGGCGAAACGCTTTAAAAAGACCGCCAATGGGTTCAAGCACAAGCAATCCTTTACCAGTCACATCCTGACCAAGAAATCACCGAAGCGTAAGCGTCAGCTGCGCGGATTGAAGCAGGTCGCTGCTGTCGATCAGGCGAAAATCAAACGCATGCTGCGTCTGATGTAATTCAACGGTTCCGGTTTTTTCGATTTATTTCAGGAGTGAGCAATGCCAAGAGTTAAACGTGGTGTCACCGCACATCGCCGACACAAGAAAATCCTCAAACTGGCCAAAGGCTATTACGGAGCGCGTAGCCGCGTTTTCCGCGTCGCCAAGCAGGCCGTTATCAAAGCCGGTCAGTACGCTTATCGTGACCGTAAGCAGCGTAAGCGTCAGTTCCGTCAGTTGTGGATTGCCCGTATCAACGCCGGTGCGCGTCTGAACGGTCTGTCTTACAGCCGACTGATTGCCGGTCTGAAGAAGGCCAACGTCGAAATCGACCGCAAGGTTCTGGCTGATCTGGCCATGAACGATGCGCCGGTTTTCGCCGCCGTGGTAGAAAAGGCCAAATCAGCACTGGCCTGATCGGAGCCCGATCCGGCAGATAGCGGAGCCTGTTAGCCGTTTGCCAGTGGAGGCCAAGCCAACACTGACGCGAACAGAAAAGCAGGAAATGAATAGGGGGCGAGAAATCTTGTCCCCTATTTTTGTTTGTGGAGCAGATAAAAGTGGAAAACCTCGAACAACTGACCCAAGAAGCCTTGGCGGCAGCGGAAGCGGCCACGACCAGTGCTGAACTGGACCAGGTCCGTGTGGATTATCTGGGTAAAAAGGGTCACCTGACTGCGTTATTGAAGTCCCTGGGTGGATTGTCGGCGGAAGAGCGCCCGGCTGCGGGAGCGCGTATCAATGAAGCCAAAGAAGTCGTTTCCGAGCGCTTGGCGGCCAAGAAAGCGCAACTCGAAACGAGCGACTTGGAGCGCCGCCTCCAGCAAGAAGCCATTGATGTCACGCTGCCCGGACGCGGTGCCGAAGTCGGTGGTTTGCATCCCGTCACGCTGACGATGCGTCGCATCGAGAGTTTTTTTGCGGCCGCCGGCTATACGGTGGAGTTGGGACCTGAAATCGAAGATGACTACCATAACTTCGAGGCGCTGAATATTCCGGGGCATCACCCTGCGCGTGCCATGCACGACACCTTTTATTTTGATGCGGGCACCTTGTTGCGCACGCATACCTCTCCGGTCCAGATCCGCACCATGAAAAATGGCCGGCCACCGTTTCGCATGATTTGTCCAGGGCGCGTCTACCGCTGTGATTCAGATCAAACCCACACCCCCATGTTTCACCAGGTCGAGGGTTTATTGGTCGAAGAAAATGTCAGTTTTGCCGATCTGAAATCCACGATTGAAGAGTTTTTGCGGGTGTTTTTCGAACGGGATCTGCAAGTACGTTTCCGTCCGTCCTACTTCCCGTTTACCGAGCCTTCGGCCGAGGTCGATATTGAGTGGGGACGGGATGCGCATGGCAATATCAAATGGTTGGAAGTCATGGGCTGCGGTATGGTCCATCCCAAGGTTTTTGAGAATAGCGGTATTGATCCAGAAAAATACTCGGGCTTCGCCTTTGGTTTAGGGGTGGAGCGACTGACCATGTTGCGCTACGGCGTCAATGATTTGCGCATGTTCTTCGAGAACGATCTGCGTTTTCTGACGCAGTTCAGTTGAAGCATCACTGGGTCACGGTCACCAATGGTTCTGGCCGCGTATTCGGGTAATCGAATTCAGGAAGTGTGAGAGACAATGAAATTCAGTGAACAGTGGCTCCGAGAGTGGGTCAATCCGTCGATCGACAGTGATGCGCTGGTGGCGCAGTTGACCATGGCGGGTTTGGAAGTGGACGAAGTCAGCCCCGTCGCGGCGAAATTTTCGGGCGTCATCGTCGGCGAGGTGTTAGCCACCGAGCGTCATCCCGACGCGGATAAGCTGACGGTCTGCCAGGTCAGTGACGGTCAAAGCTCGGTGCAGGTGGTGTGCGGCGCGGCCAATGTACGGCCGGGCCTCAAAGTCCCGTTTGCGACGATCGGTGCCGAGCTGCCGGGCGATTTCAAGATCAAGAAAGCCAAACTGCGCGGCGTGGAGTCCAATGGCATGCTGTGCGCGGCAGTGGAGCTGGGCTTGGAAGATGACTCTGACGGCTTGTTCGAACTGCTCGCGGATGCGCCAGTCGGCCAAAGTTTGCGCGATTATCTGGCGCTCGATGACCGCTGTATCGACGTCGATCTGACACCCAATCGCAGTGACTGTTTATCAATTCGTGGTTTGGCGCGTGAAGTCGGCGTACTCAATGGCTTGCCTGTGCAGGCGCCCGCAATCACTGCGGTGCCTGCCAGCCACCAAGAGACCTTCCCGGTTTCTGTGCTCGCCGCCGAGGCCTGTCCGCGCTATTTAGGGCGCGTCATCAAGAACGTCGACTTAAGTAAGCCCTCGCCACTGTGGCTGCAGGAACGCTTACGTCGCAGTGGACTGCGTAGTATTGATGCGGTGGTCGATGTCACCAACTACGTGATGCTGGAGCTGGGTCAGCCCATGCATGCCTTCGACTTGCAGCAGCTGCAGGGGAGCATCGTCGTGCGTTATGCTGAGGCCGGCGAAACTCTAAAACTGCTCGATGGGCAAACGCTCACTTTGCGACCCGATACCCTGTTGATTGCGGATCAACAAAAAGCGCTCGCTTTAGCGGGGATCATGGGCGGCGAAGACTCGGGTGTATCGACGCAAACGCGCGACATTTTCCTGGAATGTGCCTTCTTCAATCCTTTGAGCATCGCGGGTAAAGCGCGTTCTTATGGTCTGCATACCGACTCTTCACATCGTTTTGAGCGCGGGGTCGACTATGAATTGCAGCAGCAGGCTGTGGAGAGAGCGACCGCGTTATTGCTGGAGATTGTCGGTGGCGAGCCTGGTCCAATCAGTGAGGCGTTGGCGGCCGAACAATTGCCGCAGACGCGCACGGTGACGTTGCGTGCCGCGCGCTTGAAGCAGCTCTTGGGCGCAGACATTCCCGCGGGGCGTGTCGAAGACATTCTGCAGCGATTGGGCTTGAGCCTAAAAGATAAGACGGACGCGGCCTGGACCTTTGAGGTGCCCAGCTATCGTTTTGATATCAGTATCGAGCCGGATTTGGTTGAAGAAGTGGGCCGCATCAATGGTTACGATAACCTGCCCAAGACGCAAACCCAGGGTGGCTTGGCCTTGCGCGCGCACGAAGAGTCCGTGCGGCCAGTGTCGCTACTGGCCGATCGCTTGGTATCGCGCGGCTATCAGGAAGCCATTACCTACAGCTTTGTGGATGAAGGCGTGCAACGACAGATCGATCCCGCAGCGGATCTGATCCGGCTGGCCAATCCGATTTCCAGCGACATGGGCGTGATGCGCACGAGTTTATGGCCTGGTCTGCTTGGGGCTTTGCGTTACAACCAGAATCGTCAGCAGAATCGCGTGCGATTGTTTGAAACCGGTTTACGTTTTGTACGCAATGCCCAGGGTGAAATCGAGCAAACGCGCATGCTGGCGGGCGTGGCGAGTGGCTCCGTGCAGAGCGAGGGTTGGGCCAACACTCGGCGTGCGCTGGATTTCTACGATGTCAAAGCGGATCTCGAAGCGCTGCTATTGCCCATTGACGCGGCCGTCAGCTTTGTGAAGGGTTCGCACCCTGCTTTGCACCCCGGTCAGTGCGCGGCGATTGAGAAATCTGGGCAGTGCATCGGCTATTTAGGTGCGATTCACCCAAAATTACAAAAATCACTGGATTTGGATGGCCCGGTCTACATGTTTGAACTATGCTTAAATCTGGCTGTTCATGGGCAAGTTCCTCATTTTACAGAAGTTTCCAAGTATCCGGAGGTGCGTCGGGACTTGGCAGCTGTCATTAGTGAAAACCTTGGCTATGCTGAATTAGAACAAGCCGTAAAAGACAGTGCCGGCAGCGACCTAATTGATGTCACGGTGTTCGATGTGTTCACCGGTGGCAGCATTGGCGAGGGTTTGAAAAGTGTTGCTCTACGTTTGACCTGGCAGCGTGCAGACCGCACCTTGCAGGATGACGACGTGAACAAATCTTTTGATGCCGTCGTCGCTACACTATCAGAAAAATTTGGTGCAAAATTGAGGAGTTAAAGAATGGGGGCTTTGACAAAGGCCGATATGGCGGAAAGCTTGTACGAGGAAGTTGGACTCAACAAGCGTGAGGCCAAAGAAATGGTTGAAGCATTCTTTAATGAAATTTGTGAGGCGCTAGGGCACAACGAGCAGGTCAAGTTGTCCGGCTTTGGAAATTTTGACCTGCGCGATAAAAAACAGCGGCCCGGCCGAAACCCCAAGACGGGTGAAGAAATACCGATTTCTGCGCGTCGTGTCGTGACCTTTAGACCTGGACAAAAACTAAAAGCAAAAGTAGAAAGCTATGCTGGAACCCAGTCATAACCACGAATTACCCCCCATCCCCGGAAAGCGCTATTTCACAATAGGTGAGGTGAGTGAGCTGTGTGGTGTTAAAGCGCATGTGTTGCGCTATTGGGAACAAGAATTTCCGCAACTGTCACCGGTAAAACGTCGTGGCAATCGGCGCTATTATCAGCGCGACGATGTGATGACGATTCGTCAGATTCGTAATTTGTTGTACGAGCAAGGCTATACCATTGGTGGCGCCAAACAAAAGCTCGAGGCCGATGATGAAAGCGTGGGTGGCGCTCTGGAAAAACGCGCACAACTGATTCGCGAAATGATTAAAGAACTGGAAGAGGTGCTGGAGGTGCTTAAAGCCTGAGCGCCTTGGCCCCCTCTAGTGTCTAAGCGCGCGTGTCACGCGCGCTACGGGCGAGTCAGTTTCCGATTTAATCCATGTTCGTAACGCCGTAATCCCTCTCGCAACAGTTTATTTATATCAAACCTTGGGGTATCATGCGCCTCGCTTGTTAGGCCCAGGGACGATCGCAACAAGTACTCTTTCGGGGTGTAGCGCAGCTTGGTAGCGCACTTGCATGGGGTGCAAGTGGTCGGAGGTTCAAATCCTCTCACCCCGACCAATTCAAACATCAAAGCCCGCCAACTGGACTCAGTTCGCGGGCTTTTTTGTTATTTAGGCTTGGAGCCTAAATCGCTTGCATCTTAGGTGAGGGCTAAAGTTCGCCCATAGTGACCAAGCAAGGTTTTTGTGTAGTAAAAAAGACAGCATGTGCCGCATAGAATGCGGCGAGTAAGCCGTGATTGACGACCGCAGCTCTCCGAGAAACTCTCTTCAAAGCATATCGCTGCCGCGCTTGGTAGGGCGCCTACTGCTGCATCTAAGGCATTCAGTTTTTACGCGGGCGGCCTGCAGATCGCTTTGTCGCGCTCGGCGGGCGCGTGGTGCTATTCACGGTAGCGCCAGGCAGTGTTTCCCCGACGTGTTCCAGCCACAACAAGGTATCCAGCCACGCAATGTAGCGATACAGATAGTTCGGCGAAAGCGCCCGCATTGCCGATAACGATTTTACCAGCAGCATGTCCGGATTGAGCGGGCCAGGGTTTTCCGGGCCTTCTCGAATGGCCTGTTCGACCCGTTTATCAAAATGTCGCTTCAGCCAGGATTCGCGGAAACCGCGCACGGCGCTGAGCTCTTTCAGGTGCGACGGAGAGGATTGTTCGCTGACCGAGACCTCGTCTCCCTCCAGTTCTCGCAGTAAGGCGTCCAACTCGTGTTGCAGTACTTCATCAAAGGTTGCGGGCGTCTGGTCTGCGACGCTGTCGTCTCTCGACGTGGCTAGCAGGTGGCTGAGCATGGCCAACGGGCCGGGTGCGGTCACCCGCATGGGCGGACTCGGTGGCCGTTCGACGGGCTGCGCCAGACACTCCGTCGCACGGGCGTTTAGGCGGCGGGCCACAGCCGGGCGTTCCCGCGCCGCACGTTCCCGCAAGGCGGCGGCAAGCCGCTCGCTCAGGCCATCAAAAGGCGGCACCACGCCCTTCATGGCGTATTCCCTGAAGCCTTGGCCTGGGCGGCGGAGACGCGTGGCACCGGGGCCAGTTCCACCCGACGATTGAGCGCGCGGCTGGCATCATCCACATTGGGCACGGCTGGCTGTTCCGCCCCAAAAGCCGCTGCAAACACCCAGGCGGGCGACATCCCATCCTCAATCAGCGCGCGGGTCACGGTGAGTGCTCGCTGGGCCGACAGCTCCCAGTTATCATCGAAATGGGAGCCCGACTGAATCGGCAGGTTGTCGGTGAAACCGCTCACCATCAGCAGCTCCTCGCGCTCACCCAGATAGGCTTGCAAAGGCGGCACCAAATTGCGCAGCAGAGCACGCCCTTCCGGCTCCAACTGGTCTGAGTTCAGCGCAAATAACACA
The DNA here is from genome assembly GCA_041591755.1 of Oleiphilaceae bacterium. Taxonomy (GTDB): domain Bacteria; phylum Pseudomonadota; class Gammaproteobacteria; order Pseudomonadales; family Oleiphilaceae; genus JBFHRI01. Next base: position 3,193 of record JBFHRI010000004.1, on the reverse strand, counting down.
TTGCCACTGATGCCAATGCGTCCATCGCGCAGCGTGACCCGTCCGCTCGCCAGCGGATCGGCCAGGGCTGTCTCCAGCGCCATGCGCCGTTGTTCTTCGGCTTGCCGCAGCGCCGTCTCTTCCCGCAGTGAGGCGAGCAGCTCCCACTGGAAACCCACGACCCACACCAGCAGTAAAACAAAGATGCCCAGCAGGCCCGACATCAGGTCGCCGAATACCGCCCAGACGGGCGCCTCTTGGCTCAGGTCGTCGTCCAGCTCCCGCATTACTCGACTCCCGCCGGCGTCGCGTGCAGCTGACCCTGTCCTAGCCCGAGCTGGCGCAGCTCCTCAAAAATTTCCTTCTGCGAGAGCAGGCTGTGGTCGATCACCTCACGCGCCTGCGCCACGTAATAGCCCAACTGCTCGTCGTTGCGTGCGGCGGATTTTTCGAGGGCCGTTTCGATTTGGTTTAGCGCTGCGACCAGCTGGCTGTTCGATTCTCCATAGCGCTGCATCGCGCCGCTGAAGGCCTCGCCCAACGTGGCCAGTTCAATGGCGCTGGCCGAGAAGTAATCGACGGCCTCGCCGACGCGGGTCATTTCCTCGCCCACCCGTTCGCTGAACCGCGACTGCGTGGCCGCCAGCATCTCAGTTGATGTTTGCAGCAAGCGTTCCACGGCCATCTGTTGGCGCTCAGCCACTTGTTGCAGCGAATCGGCCAGGGCATGCAGCTCGTCCAGTCCATTGCGGCGTTCCGCCAAGAGCTGGTTATCGCGTGCCAGGCTGTCCGACAATTCACGCCGTAATTGACCAATCACCTCGGCGGCGGCACGGGGCGTCTCGGATGCCGTTTCGATCAAGCGCGTGAGGGGGGCCTCCAGACCTTGACCGAGCTGCTCGAGGTGGCCGGCCACGGCACCCTCCAGCGCTGTCAGTTCGTTTATGACGCGTTCTGCACGGGCGGCCTCGTCGGCACGCAAGGCACTCAACGCAGCGGTGGACTCCTGCACCAAGCCAGCCAGCGCCGCTTGCATCTGCGCCGAATGGGCTGCTTCTTCCTGAGTGCGTTCACGCGCTTGAGCTTGCTGTGCCGCCAGACACTGCTCAAAGGCCCCAGTAAGCTGAACCGCCTGTTCGGAAAAATGCCCGGCCACGGCCTGCAGGCGTTGCTCAAATGTCTGTTCCAGCTGATCCACGAGCCGCTCTACCTGCGCCAGCATCTGCTGCTGCGAGCCCGCCTGTGCCGCTAAGGTTTCCTGCCAGCCCCGGCTCACATCGCCGGTCACCGCACGCACCTGCGCCGTGAGCTCGCCCAGCTGCTGTTGCACGGCATCTGTTAGTGCTTGCTGGGTCGCCTTGGTACTGCGTGCGACCTCGGAGGCGACCTCTGCTAACAGGCGTTCCACCACCGGCTGGACCGCCTCAGTGGCGAGCTGGGCACCGCGTTCGAGATTGGCTTGCAGCGACGCACCGACCGACGCCGCCAGCGCTTCATAGTGCTGGCGGGTGGTCTCGTGAAACGCCTGTTGGCTCGCACCCAGCGACAGCGCCAGGTGTTCGCCCTGGTCGCCTAAGCGGGCGACCAGTTGCTGCAATGACTCGGCCACTGCGGGCAGCTGGTTTCCCTGCGTGCGCAGCGCGGCAAAGGTTTCATCCTGCTGGCGCCGACGGCAGAATTCAGCAAAGGCCACCGGCAACATCGCATCGAGCTGTTGCACGGCGAGTAGGCGCTGACGTCGGCTGAGGGTCGACATCAGTCCCAGCATGGCTGACGCCGCCACGCCCGCCACGGAGGTGGCAAAAGCCAGCCCAAGCCCGCGAATCGGCGCGGTCAGACTGGCCCGCATGGCCTCCAGACCGGCCTCGGTTTCCAGCGCCGCGACTGAGCCTTTCAGGGTTTCCACCATGCCGACAAAAGTACCCAGTAAGCCCAGCATGACCAGCAGACCCACCAGATACGGAGTAAACGCCGGCACCGGTAAGCCTACACGCTCCCCTTCAATGCGCAGACGGACCGGTGCACGCAAGGCACCGTCCAGCTTGCCTAGCCAAGTGTCCAAGCCGGACGAGCCAGGCGGCTGCGCCAAAGCCCGCCGCAGCGAATGCGTGGACCGGCGGTACTGGTACAGCTCCAGCGCGCCCGCCAGATACACCACCGCCACCACCGCGATCACGCCTAATCCCAGTGCGCTGGCCGAGGCCACGCTGAGTCCCATCCAAGCCACCACCCCCGCGCCGATTACCCACGCCAGGGCAAACATCAAACCATTCATGCTCTGTTTTATCCTTACTCTTTGTTTGCTGCTTCGGTCTCTGCAGCTTCAATCAGCCCCATAATTGGCAGCAGGCGCACCTCGGCCTCTGCCAGCAAAACCCCTTTTAACTCTCGGCAGAAGGCGTCATGCCAGTCCGTCGGTGTGCCCCCTACGGCCTGTGTCTCGCCGCAAAGCACCTCGAAGCGCCGCCGCAGCAGGCGCGGTATGACGCCTAGCAATTGCCGCGCCGGAGCGGCAAGAATTCCGCCCAGTTCGCGGTCCAGCGCCACCAGTCGCGCCAACTCCGCCGACATCCAGCCCACCGCATCGCGCACCTCGCCCTGTAGGCGCTGTACAGCGGCATCCAGCTCTCGCTGATGCGCCGCGTAAAAGCGGTGCCACGGTTCGTAGGCCGCCTGCAGGTCTACCAGAGGCTCCCCCGGTATCATCGGCACCGGAATGCGTGCGTCCGGGGCAAAGCCCTGCACAATGCTCACCACCACGTCGCGACGGGCGCGTCGAAACAGAGCGCTGATATCGGCTGCCAGCACTGGCTCGGGCTGAAAATCCTTCGCCACCGGGCTCGCCAAAACACTCGATAAGGTGATCGAGTCGTGGATCGACACATAGCGCCCTAAGCGAGTCACGAACTGCCGGTGTGACGGCATGACTTCGGCTGCCGCTAGCTCCGACAGGATGCGAACCAAGTGCGTGCCCTGCAGCGCAAGGGGTGAAGTAGTGGATATCATGGATACAACCCGAAAACTGGTCGGCCCCCATTTTCCGATTTGTTCAGTCGGGTATGGAGGCACGTAAAGCAGGGCGGGCATTGTACACGACCGAGGCCTTGTGAGCGCTATGCGCGTTCGATGCGGGTCAAAATGGTTTGATAGGTGATTGTTGCTTTCTTGAAGCAACAACGATGCGCTTTAGGGTTGGTCAGGTTGCGGTGGAACG
>JBFHRI010000003.1:0-31943 GCA_041591755.1 Oleiphilaceae bacterium | reverse complement strand
TTGACCTACGGCCCTCACCGCAAGTCAGAAAGCACCGAAGGCGTGCTGTTTCTGGTGGTGCCGCGCCCGGGTACGATTTCACCCTGGTCCTCGAAGGCCACCGACATTGCGCATATTTGCGGCTTGCATAAGATCCGCCGCATTGAGCGGGGTCTGGCCTACTATGTGCGGGTGGAAGGCAAGCTCAAGAATGAGGGGCGGCATGCGCTGTCAGCCTTGTTCTATGATCGCATGACCGAGGCCGTCTTCCATGAGACGGCCGGTGCCGAGTTGTTGTTCCGTGAAGCCACGCCTAAAGCGCTCTCTACGGTCGATGTGCTGTCCTATGGCGAGCAGGCATTGGCCGAAGCCAATAAGCGTATCGGCCTGGCCTTGGCCGATGACGAGATCAGCTACCTCAGCGAGGCCTTCCGCGCGCTCAAACGCAATCCCACCGATGTCGAACTGATGATGTTCGCCCAAGCGAACTCAGAGCATTGTCGACACAAGATTTTCAACGCCTCGTGGGATATCGATGGTGAAGCGCAGGAAAAATCGCTCTTCGCGATGATTCGCAACACGCATGAAATCCACTCTGAAAATGTACTTTCCGCCTATAAGGATAATGCCGCTGTCGTGAGGGGGCCGGTGGGTCAACGCTTCTACCCCGATCCCAACACCGGCGAGTACCGCAGCAGTGAAGAGCCAATTCATCTTTTAATGAAGGTGGAGACGCACAATCACCCGACCGCTATTTCGCCCTTCTCTGGTGCCTCGACCGGCTCCGGTGGCGAGATACGGGATGAAGGGGCCACCGGACGCGGCGCCAAACCTAAGGCCGGCTTAACCGGTTTTACCACCTCTAACTTGCGCATTCCGGGCTTCGAGCAGCCTTGGGAAAAGGACTATGGCAAGCCGGAGCATATGAGCACGGCCCTGAAAATCATGCTCGACGGGCCGATCGGTGGTGCCGCGTTCAATAATGAATTTGGCCGCCCCAACCTGTGTGGTTATTTCCGCACCTTCGAACAGCAAGTCAGTGGCCCCAATGGGGAAGAGCTGCGCGGTTATCACAAACCCATCATGATTGCCGGTGGTATGGGCAATATTCGTGATGAGCATGTCGAGAAGGGCGAAATCAAGGTCGGCGCGCAACTGATTGTATTGGGCGGTCCGGCCATGCTGATCGGCCTCGGGGGCGGTGCGGCCTCTTCGATGGACTCGGGCGCCAGTAAGGCAGAGCTCGATTTTGCGTCGGTGCAACGCGAAAACCCCGAAATGGAGCGGCGTTGCCAAGAGGTCATTGACCGTTGTTGGCAACTTGGCGCGGATAACCCGATCGCCTTTATTCACGACGTGGGCGCGGGCGGTCTTTCCAACGCCTTCCCTGAGTTGGTTAAAGATGGCGGTCGTGGCGGGCGCTTCGATCTGCGCAAGGTGCCGAATGATGAGCCGGGCATGGCGCCGCATGAAATCTGGTGTAATGAATCGCAAGAGCGCTATGTGATTGCCGTGTCGCCGGAGCATATGCCGCGCTTTGCCGCGATCTGTGAGCGTGAGCGCTGTCCTTACGCGGTAGTCGGCGAGGCGCTTGAGGAGCAGCACCTGACGGTGGAAGATCCTCACTTTGGTAACAAGCCGGTGGATCTCCCAATGTCGGTGTTATTTGGTAAGCCGCCGAAAATGCATCGATCGGTCGCCTCACGTAAGTTTGCCAAAGACATTTTCGATTCGCGTAACATCGATATTAAAGAGGCTGCGCTGCGCGTACTGCGTTTGCCCAGTGTGGCGAATAAGAGCTTTTTGATCACTATTGGTGATCGTTCGGTGACCGGTATGGTGGCCCGCGACCAAATGGTTGGCCCCTGGCAAGTGCCGGTGGCGGATGTCGCCGTGACCACGGTCGATTTACACGGCTATGCCGGAGAAGCCATGGCGATGGGTGAGCGCACGCCGCTGGCGACCATCGATGCCCCGGCATCTGGGCGCATGGCGATTGGCGAGGTGATTACCAATCTAGCGGCCGCCCCAATCGCTAAGTTGAGTGATATCAAGCTCTCCGCGAACTGGATGGCAGCGGCGGGTCACCCGGGTGAAGACAGTGGTCTCTATCGCACTGTGCAGGCGGTAGGGATGGCGCTTTGTCCTGAACTCGGGCTGACGATTCCGGTGGGCAAGGACTCGATGTCGATGAAAACCGTGTGGTCGCAAGATGGCCAAACGCGCACAGTCACCTCGCCCGTGTCTTTGATCGTCTCAGGCTTTGCGCCCGTGACGGATGTGCGGCGTACCCTGACGCCGGAGCTGAAGACCTCTTTAGGACCGACCGACCTGATTCTGGTTGATCTGGCCAATGGTAAAAACCGTCTCGGCGGTTCAGCGCTGGCGCAAGTCTATGAAAAGGTTGGAGCGATCACGCCTGATCTGAACGACCCCGAAGATCTGAAAGCCTTCTTCGCGGTGATTCAGGGCTTGAATAGCGATGGTAAGTTGCTGGCCTATCATGACCGCTCCGATGGCGGCATGTTCGCGACCGTTTGCGAAATGGCCTTTGCCGCGCACACCGGCGTTGATATTCGATTGGATTTGTTGGCGGAAGATGCGTCACACATCGCACGCGAGATGTTCAACGAAGAGTTGGGCGCGGTGATTCAGGTCAGACAGGAAGACACCGAAGAGGTCCTGCAGCAATTTTCTGCTGCGGGCCTGGGTGAACAGACCTTGGTCATCGGCGGGCTGAACGAGCTCGATCGTGTGCGTTTCCTTTTCAATGAAACATCGGTCTTGGATGAGTCGCGTATTGAGTTACAGCGAATTTGGAGCGAAACCAGCTTCCGCATGCAGGCACTCCGCGACAATGCCGACTGTGCCCAGGAAGAGTTCGATCAGCTCCTGGATGCGAAAGATCCCGGCTTGAATGTGCATCTGAGCTTTGACCCGAGCGATAACATTGTGGCGCCCTATATCAACACGGGTGCTCGCCCACGCATTGCAGTATTGCGAGAGCAGGGCGTCAATGGCCAGGTCGAGATGGCGGCGGCGTTTACCCGCGCCGGCTTTAGTGCAGTCGATGTGCATATGAGCGATCTGATGGCTGGGCGACGCCACCTGCAAGACTTCCAGGCCTTCGTGGCCTGTGGCGGCTTCTCTTATGGCGACGTTTTGGGTGCGGGCGAAGGCTGGGCCAAGTCGATTCTATTCAATGAAGGGCTGCGTCAGCAATTTGCGCAGTTCTTTGCGCGCACCGATACCCTGGCTCTGGGCGTTTGCAATGGCTGCCAGATGTTGTCGAATTTGAAAAGTCTGATTCCGGGCGCTGAGCAATGGCCGCATTTCGTGCGTAATCGCTCAGAGCAGTTTGAGGCGCGTTTCTCGCTGGTTGAAATCCAATCTTCGCCTTCTGTGTTTTTGAGGGGCATGGAAGGATCTCGTTTGCCGATTGCGATCGCGCATGGTGAGGGGCGGGCCCAGTTCTCCCAAAGCAGCACAATCGAGAGCCTGAATCAGCAGCAGCTGGTTTCCCTGCGCTATGTTGATCATTATGGTCAAGTGGCACAACGTTATCCTGCCAACCCCAACGGCTCGCCTGAAGGGATCTCTGGCGTGTGCTCAACGACGGGGCGGGTGATGATCATGATGCCTCATCCTGAGCGCGTTTATCGCACGGTGCAGAATTCCTGGCATCCAGCCCATTGGGGAGAAGATGGCCCCTGGCTGCGCATGTTCCGTAATGCACTGATGTGCTATCGCTAGCAGCCTGCTCAGGCGCCTGTAGGTATGGCGTTAATGGCCGACGGTGGTGTCGTTAGGCACTGCGGTCGGCCTTTTCGTTGGCTGAGTCAATCGGTGGCAAACCCTGTGCGCAATGTGGTCAGAAGGTCTGCAAATGTAACAGAGTGTTACGTTGCGTGTAGATATGTGTCACTGTGTGAGTTGGTTTTCTGGCGCATTGCGTGTTTTTTGAACCGAAAATGCCTTTCAGGAAGTCAAAATCTAGACGCTTGAGCGATCTCGGTGCACCGGTCTGGGTTTTTTATGCACAATGGCGGTGAGCACTTTTAGTGCAGTGCAAATACTCCGCCAGCTTTTTGCTTGTGCGATCTTGATTTTTATAACGTACTGAAAAATATAGATAATGTCTGATTGCTCAAAAAGTTGCCAATTTGAGTGAGCGCGCGATTGTTACTGCGTTTGCGCAGGAATTTGAAAGACTATCCCCAGACTTATCCACAGAATGTGTGCGTAACTTTGATAGGTGGTTAAGCCTACGCCATTTCCGGTTTTTGCCGGAAGTAAACACTAACGCCTGTTACGTTTGGTGATAAAAAATCACATAAGGAGCCCAGATGTATAAACTTTGTTTCTTTGTCCCGGAGGCAGACGCCGAAACCGTCAAGGAAGCCATCTTTTTGACGGGTGCTGGGCGCATCGGGAACTATGATCGCTGTGCCTGGCAAACCTTGGGCATGGGGCAATTTCGACCACTTGACGGTAGTCAGCCATATCTGGGTACGCACCATCAAGTCGAACGCGTGCCGGAGCTCAAGGTAGAGATGGTGTGTGAGGATCATCTGATTGCCGAGGCGGTCAGGGCCTTGAAAGCGGCTCACCCCTATGAGGAGCCGGCTTACGAGGTTTATCGGTGTGAGGCGTTTTAGCCTAGTGCAGGACGCTACTCCTTAACATCTGCCGCGCACTCCGCTTTGTGCGGATCGGCCTTGCAACGCACCTTGCGCATGAGTTTGAGCATACGAGAGTCATAAATACCCATTTCTGCCAGAGCCATGCGGCTTTGGCGAAAGTCTTCGACCCAGAAATCGACCAAGCGATCGGGAATCGTGATCATGTACTTTTCGGGTAGGCGCTCCTCGGGGTCTTTCAGGAATTTGACAAAATCCTGGTATTTTTCGATTGACCAGTTGCGACCTTTTTGTCCGATGCCTTCGGGGAGTTTTTGCCAGCGCGAAACCACTTGCATGGTGATATACAAAAAAGGTCGCTCGAAGATACCGCCGTTAGGTTCGAGACCCTTATACAGCTCAAAGGGCTCGTAAATAATCGCCGGCCCGGCGACGAGATCGACCATGCCATTATTGAACTTTAAAAACGAATCAAAAATTCCGGAACGAACCGGCGAAATGCCGCGTCTAGAGGTTAAAAAGTCAACTTCGGGAACCCCATCCAAGACCGCCATGCGCTTGCCGCCAAAGTCTTCGGGCTCAATGATATTGCGGTCTCGAGTGAACAGAAAAATGGCCCCGGCGGGGCCGAACCCGGTCACCTCGTACTCGCCGACCCGCATTAACGGCGCCGCTTTGGGGGTGGCCAGGGTATTCAGGACGACGCCCAGTTGGTCGTAGCTGGTCAAGGCACCGATGGCACTGATACTGCCCGTAAATTTATTGAAATCACGCACCCGAAAATCCAGCACATTGACGGCATCACAGCGCCCCAGTTTAAATTCCTCAATGGCCACGCGTTCTTCGGTGTAGGTGACCCAACTGAAATCGACACCCCAGGACATCAGCTTGAGTTTCACTTCTTGCAGTATCTTTTCGGCAGGGCCGGCTTTACCGATGGGGTCCCAAACGCACGCGAAGAAAGGATGCAGGTTCTCCGGTACACTGGGTGGGCCCTCCGCCTGCGTTGTTCCAGACAGACCGACTAGCACTAACAAGGCGCCCATGAAGCGTGTGATGAGTAAAGAGACGATGTTTTGGGGCATAGCATTTCCTTGTCAGGTTAAACCTGTTTCAGAGCATGGCGCTTTGAGCCTGGCTCGTTTACCTTGCCCGGCATAAGCGACTCCTCAGCCTTTTTAAATTGATCTTTTTTGTCCATGGAGTCGAGGCGGGCGAAGTTTGCTGCTACAACATAACACTGAATGGTGACCTTTTGTGTGGGTTGTTCGTCAATATGCTTCTGAAAACACCAAAATGGAATAGGGGTGAGTTGTGAGTGATTCGATTGAAGAGCTGATCATCAAAGCTGCGGACCCCAGCGAGGATCGCGAGCGCTGGCTCAATACGATTCAGGATGAGGAAACCATCGCCCTGCTGTTGGAGTCGGTGCCGATCGAGCAGCGTCTGGATATTTGGCGCGACCTCGATTCTGAGCGCCGCTTGCCGGTCCTGTTGAATCTGCGCCACGATCCGCGTGAAACCATCCTGGATGCGATGAGCCTCAGCGAATTGGATGCGTTATTCGATAACTCCGATGCTGAGGCACTGATTGAGCTGGCGGAAACGCTCCCCAGGCGTTTGGTCGAACGCGCTTTGTTGCGCCTGGATGATGAACAGCGCCGCTACTTCGAACAGGCGCGCGAGTATGACGAAAATGAAACCGGTCATTGGGTCAGTCAAAAATTATTGATGTTGCCGGCTTCAGCCAAGGTGCGCGACGGCCTGCGTTTGTTGCGTCGTGAAATCCCGAGGCTGACGCAGAATATTTTTTTGGTGAATCGGATTGGCTCCTACTTGGGGGCCGTGCCCATCAACAGCTTGGTCGGGCAGCCCGACCATTTGCCGCTGAGTGAGTTGCTGGATGAAGAGTGTCCGACACTGAGTGCGGAGGAGGATATTGTCGAAGCCTCACGCAAGGTACAGTTTTGTGGCTATCCGGCACTGCCGGTGCTGGAGCCGAGTGGCAAGTTGGTCGGACGCCTGGATGTGGTCACCGCAAATGAAGTGATTGAGGAGGAATTTGAATCCAAACTCATGGCTTCTGCAGGTCTGGATGAAAACGAGGATCTGTTTGCGCCAATCGGGAAAACCATTGAGGGGCGTTCGGTCTGGTTGGGCATCAACCTGCTAACGGCCTTGCTGGCCTCTTGGTTTATCGGCTTGTTTGAAGCCACGCTCGAATCGGTCGTCGCCTTGGCTGTGCTCATGCCCGTGGTCGCGAGTATGGGGGGAATTGCCGGCAGTCAAACGCTGGCATTGATTATCCGTGGTTTGGCGCTGGGGCAGGTAAACGAAACCAATGCCCGGCAATTGCTGCATAAAGAGTTCAAAGTGGGCGCCTGGAGCGGCCTGATTTGGGCGGTGGTGATTGCGGTCGTGGCGTACTGGTGGTTCGATAGTATGTTGATTGGCGCAGTCATCGCCTGTGCGATTTTGATCAATATTGTCACCGCTTCAATTTCCGGATTGTTCGTGCCCTTGGCGCTTAAGCGGATGAATTTCGATCCCGCCTTGTCGGGTGCGGTGGTATTGACGACGGTGACCGATATTGTCGGTTTTGTGGTTTTTTTAGGCTTGGGGACCTTGGTGCTGGTGTGACAAACAAGTGCCAGGGGGGCTGTGTTGCATCTAAAAAGCTGAAAGCGGTTCGCCAAGTGAGGCAGATCAAGGCTAAGCCAGTCTGGCTGGCTAATAATCTAAGGAGTCTTTGATTATTCCCAGGTATGCGCGCGGAAGTTTTGGGGCATGCGGGGTATGAGTCGAGGATGTACGCATAACAATATTGAGGGGTGTTCGATGAAAAAAATGCTGACGATTGTTTTGACCAGCTGGCTGCTGGTGCTGTTGGCGGGCTGTGCCAGTGCACCATTGCCCACAGAGCAGGAGTTGCAGCAGGGTTATCCGGAGGTGCTGCGGCTACAAACAGCGATGGGCCAACTCCAGGATCAGGATGTGGCCTTGCTCTCTCCGCGCACCTATCAGCGCGCCTCAGATGCTTTAGATAAGGCGCTAAGACTCGCTTCGAAGGGGGACCCCAAAGCGCAAGAGGTGGCTGCTGAAGGCCAACGTCATTGGGAGCAAGCGGTTTCCAGCACCGAGTATGCACGGGGTGTCTTTGCTGAAGTGCTGGCCTTACGAGGCAATGTGTTGGCCGCCAATAAACATGCCGATCTGGATCCTAAATTCAAGGAGGCTGACGACAAGTTACGTGAGTTGGGGCGTCTCTTGGAGGCTGGAGAAGGTGTGAAGGCAAAGGAGGGGCGGACGGATTTGCTGAATCAATACGCCGAGCTCGAGTTGAAAGCCATTAAGCGCAATCTCTTGGGGGATACCCGTAAAGCCTTGCGTGAAGCTGAAGAACAGCAGTTGGAAAAGCAGGCTCCAAAAACCATGCGCCTGGCGCAGGAGCAGTATCAGCACGCCGTGAATACCTTGAATGTGGACCGTCATGATGTCAAAAAAGCCGCTGAGCATGCCCGCTCAGCACAGTGGCAGATCCGGCGCGCACAGCAGATCTCAGCCTTGAGTAAGCATTTTGATGTTTCGCTATTCAGTGAAGAAGACAAGATTTTGTGGTTTCAGGAGCAGATGCAGCCACTCGTAGACAAGCTGCAAATGCATGCACCGTTTGATCAGTCTCATAAGGACGTCATCGATCAGGCTGTGGCCGCTGTCGCCGCCCTGCAGAAAAAAAATCTGCAGTTATTGGGGCAGGTGGATCGGCTGAATCAGCAATTGCTGCAGACCCAGCAAAGCGGAGCAGAAGAGGTTTTGGCCATGCAGGAGCAAGCGACCTTGATGCAGCTCTTGAAAGAACAGGAGTTGACTCAGCTCAGAGAGCAAACTGAACAAGAGAAGGCCCGCCAGGCAGCCATCGCGCGCAAGTTTGAAGAAGTTCAGTTACTGTTCAACGAGTCCGAGGCTGAGGTTTATCGTCGCATGAATGATGTGCTGATTCGGGCGCATGGTTTTAGTTTTGAGTCGGGTAAGAGCGAGATCGATACGGTGAACTTTGCGCTACTGAACAAGATCATCAACGCCATCAACAAGTTCGAAGGTTCGCGCGTGCAGATTTCCGGTCATACCGATAGCATCGGCGGTGAAGCGGCGAATGCCAAGCTGTCGCAAGAACGGGCTGATCGCGTGGCTGACTTCCTGGTGCAGGTGGGGCAAATCGCGGCGCATCGGGTGAGTTCACAGGGATTTGGGGAGACCAAACCGGTCGCTTCCAACGAGACACCTGAGGGGCGCGCGGCCAACCGTCGGGTGGAGATACTGATCAAGAATCCGAGTTTGCCGCGTTAGTTTGCCTGTATTGAAGCCCGCTTAGGTGCTCAAGCCGCAATTCAAAAATGCCCCGCTCTGGCCAGAGCGGGGTCTCCAGATCAACGGCAAGGTTGCATGTTCGCCGTCTTGCCGTGTTTGATTTGAATCAGATCGACGATAAATAAACGCAACGCAAGCCGATTTTAGCAGTGCGCAGATGTGCTTTTTGGAGCATTGCGTGTTACAAAGAGCGCAACCGATTTAGAGAATCTAATCCTATGTTTTACACGAAATTTACTCTGGTGCTTTCTACTGTGCTGGCCTCATCACTGTTGCTCAGTGCTTGCTCAAGTCAACCCTCCACCGCTGAATTGATGCGTGGCTCAGCTGAGGAGTCTGAAGAAAACGTAAAGATCAAAAAGCAGTTAGCGGCTGACTGGGAGAAAGGGGAGAAGTTGGTCAAAACGGGTGAAAAACGGATCAAGCGTGGTAAAGAGCGCATCGAAGATGCGGAAGAGGAAATCGAAGAAGGCAAGGAGGAAATCGAGCGCGGACGCGAGGAAATCGAAGAAGGCCGAGAGCTGCTGCAGAAGAGCGAGCGAGGCTTCCGTGACCGCTTCCCTGGTCTGGATATTTTCACGCGAGATTAATGCAAATGCTCGTGCGCAGTCGGCCCTAGGCTCCGCTGCGCGCGAACTCGCGCGGGTCGATGCCTAACTTGCGAATGCGTGAAGCCAGGGTTGTGGGTTTGAGTTGCAATAGCTCGGCAGCACCATTTGCACCGGACACCTTGCCACGGGTTTGCTTTAGAGCCTGCACAATCGATTGAATTTCAAGCTCGCGTCGTGCTTGCTCGGTCAGCAAGGGACTCTGCGGGTCTTGAAGCGGAGCTTCATGCTGACTTCGGGCTTGTGGCTCCAATCCACTAAAATGAAGCGTATCGCTGCGCGCGAGAATGGCATGGCGTTCGATGACGTTTTCCAGCTCTCGAATATTGCCCGGCCAATTATAGTGTTTTAACTTCTCCAGCTCACCCAAGGGAATACGCAAGGCACGGTTTTTGGTATGGCGCCGCGCTTGCTCCAGAAAATGCTGGGTCAGTAGCGGAATATCCTCCTTACGTTGCCTGAGTGGCACGGACTCAATCGGAAAAACGTTGAGGCGGAAATACAGGTCCTCCCGAAAGCGTCCTTGTTGGGCGAGTGCTTTGAGATCCTGATTGGTGGCCGCAATAATGCGAACATCGACATGTCGCGTAGTGGTGTCGCCAATGCGTTCGAACTGTTGCTCTTGCAACACTCGCAACAACTTGCCCTGTAGATGCAAAGGGATCTCCCCCACCTCATCAAGGAACAGGGTGCCGCCATCGGCCAGCTCAAAGCGACCTGGGCGGTCTTTCAAGGCGCCGGTGAAGGCGCCTTTGATATGCCCAAAAAATTCGCTTTCAAACAGATCTTCAGGAATCGCCGCACAGTTAACCCGGATCATGGGGCGGTTGGAGCGATCACTTTGTTCGTGGATCGCGCGTGCAATCAGTTCTTTACCGGTGCCTGATTCGCCGCATATCAGAACCGTCGCTTCGGTCGGGGCCACCAGGGAAATTTGCTGCAGAATGTTTTGCACCGCCGGGCTTTTGCCGACGATCTGATGATGATTGAATTCACTGCTGAGCTCTTCCTGCAGATACGCGTTTTCCAGTTCTAGGCGGGCTTTGAGTTTCTCGACTTCTTCCAAGGCCTCGAGCAAGCGGCGGCGATCGGCTTTCTTCTGTGACACGTCGCGAAAAATGATGACGGCACCGACCAGAAAGCCGTTGTCCCGAATCGGTGTGCTGGTGTACTCGACATCGATGCGTTCGCCGGTTTTGGACCAGAACACATCATCTTCCACGCTGTGCACGGCGCCATCACGAAAGGCCTCGAAAATAGGGCAGTGCTCGGCCGGAAAGTCCGAGCCGTCGGAGTGGCTGTGGTGAACCATGGCATGCATGTTACGACCCGCCAGTTCTTGCGCGCTATAGCCCAATATCCGTTCAGCCGCCGGGTTGACGAAGGTGGTTTTGCCTTCCGCGTCGACGCCATAAATGCCTTCGCCTGCGGCATCGAGCAACAATTGATTCTCCCGCTCAAACTCCTGAAACACCCGGCTCACCCGATTCCAGTGGCCGAGCCCGGAAAGATAGTGTCGTTGCGCTTCGGCACGTTCGCGTTGGGTCTGCATGAAATCGGCTTGACTCAGGCTTAGATGCAGGATGGATTCTTCGGCATCGGTGGTGGCGCGCGACCAGACCTCCACCCGTAACACCTCGTCCGCGACCTGAACGTATAGTTGATCGCTCCAAGCTTCGCCTTTATGCAGGGTTTCTTCAGTGAACACGATCAACTGTTTAAAGCTCGGCATAAACAGCTGACTCACCGCGGCTCCAAGCATTTCCAGACGATTACGCCGAAATAAGCGACAGCTGGCCAGGTTGGCCTCCAGCACCTGATTACGAATCGGTGCAATAGTGATCAGGGCGGTAGCAGCTTCCTGAAACCAGTTCATGGCGGGGTTAAATCCTCTGATAAACGCAACGGCAAGCCTACCTTTCAAATCCTGGGCCAGCTTACGAAATATCGTTAATTCGATTATGAAATATCGTAAATAACGAAAAATCGTGAATCCGAATGGCGCAATTCAGTAGTCTATAAATATAGCAAAAACAATAAGATAGTGTGTTTCGTGAAGTCTGGCACCGCGCTTGCAAAAGCTCCTTCGAGAATTGGGGGCAATGTGCGTTTCACCGCTGATTAAATCTAGTTTGGTGCGCATTGCCTAGTTTTGATGTTTTGCTGCACCGGCGTGGTGCCGGTGCTGTGCCCGTAGATGCTTGTCGCTGAGAGGACTGCCAACCATGACCAATAAAAGCCTGGGAAATCCCTTCGATGCCGAATCACGCCTGACGCACACGCGAGGCTGTTCCTGTAAGGTCTGTCAAACCGAACAACACAGTGGTCTGCAACTGACCGAACGTCAACGCCGCGAGCTATGGGAAAAGCAGGCCATGGAGTCGCAGCCCGCCATGCATGCCGATCAGCTGAATACACCGGCTGCGCGTTTCGATTCCAGTGAAGATATGATGGATCGCGTGGTGGAGAGCGCGATTGTGCGTGGCATGTTTGGCCACAACGACACCTCCCGTCGTAACTTCATTCGTATGGTCGGTGGGGGCACCATGGCCGCTGCATTGGCCAGCATCGTGCCCCTGGACAAGGTCAAGGCTGCCGTAAAGGATTCGATGGGTCCTTTGGAAAAGAAAAAGCTTAGCGTCGGCTTCGTACCGATCACCTGTGCTACCCCCATCATCATGGCCCAACCAATGGGCTTCTATGCCAAATACGGCCTGGATGTCGATGTGATCAAAACCGCCGGTTGGGCGGTCGCGCGTGATAAGTCGCTGAATGGCGAATACGATGCCTCGCACATGCTGACGCCGATGCCGCTGGCGATGAGTATTGGTGCCGGTTCAACCGCGACGCCCTACATCATGCCGGCCGTCGAAAATATCAATGGCCAAGCCATCGTGTTGCACAACAAACACAAGGACAAGCGTGATCCGAAGCAGTGGAAGGGCTTTAAGTTTGGTGTGCCATTCGAATATTCGATGCATAACTTCCTGCTGCGTTACTACGTCGCAGAGCATGGCCTGGACCCGGATCAGGACATCCAGATCCGCGTCGTGCCACCGCCAGAAATGGTCGCCAACCTGGGGGCGGGTAACCTCGACGGTTATCTCTCGCCCGATCCGTTCAACCAGCGCGCGGTGTATGAGAAGGTTGGCTTCCTGCATACCCTGACCAAGGACATCTGGGCCGGTCATCCATGCTGCGCGTTTGCCTGCAGCGAGAAGTTTGCCACTGAAATGCCCAACACCTACGCCGCCCTGTTCAAATCCATCGTGGATGCCACGCATTACTCGGCCAAGGCCGAGAATCGCGCCGAGATCGCCAAGGCGATTTCGCCTAAGAACTATCTCAACCAGCCGGAAATCGTGGTGCAGCAAGTGCTGACAGGCCGTTATGTCGATGGCCTCGAGCAAAAGATCCATGATGTGCCCGATCGCATCGACTTCGATCCTTTCCCCTGGCATTCGATGGCGGTTTGGATACTGACGCAGATGAAGCGTTGGGGCTATATCAAAGGTGATGTGGACTACAAAGGCATTGCCGAGCGCGTCTACGTCGCCTCTGAAACCGCCAAGGTGATGAAGGAGCTGGGTTACGAGCCACCGAGCAAAACCTACGAGAACTACACCATCATGGGCAAGACCTTTGATCCGATGAAGCCTGAAGAATACATCGCCAGCTTTGCCATCAAAAGGAGTTAAGCATGGAGTCAATTAATCTGCGCGCAGCCATCGTTTCGGTGGTCCTGCTAATGCTGACCTTGGGGGTCTGGGAATTGTTGAACCAGGCACCGGAAGCCAGCGGCCAGTTGAGCGAGTACGAAATGTTGATGGGCGGTGCGGATCAGGAGGCGCGCGTGCCGCCGCCCTCTGAGGTCATCGGTCACGCGTTCGCGGAACTGAGCAATCCGTTCTACGACGCCGGACCGAATGACAAGGGCATTGGCATTCAGCTGGCGTATTCGATCTATCGCGTCCTGACCGGCTATTTCGCCGCCGCCCTGGTCGCGATACCGCTCGGGTTTGTGATCGGCATGTCGCCGTTGATGTACAAGGCGCTGAACCCGTTCATTCAGGTCTTGCGGCCGATCTCACCGCTGGCCTGGATGCCCTTGGCGCTGTTCATTATCAAAGACTCGGAGCAGTCGGCGATCTTTGTGATCTTTATCTGCTCGATCTGGCCCATGTTGATCAACACCGCCTTTGGGGTGGCCAGCGTGCGCAAGGATTGGATCCGTGTGGCGCAGACTCACGAACTGAGTTCCTTGCAGACAGCCTTCCAGGTGATTTTGCCTGCGGCAGCACCAACGATATTGACCGGTATGCGGATTTCGATCGGGATTGCCTGGCTGGTCATCGTGGCCGCCGAGATGCTGGTAGGAGGTACCGGAATTGGGTACTACGTCTGGAACGAGTGGAACAACCTCGACCTGAACAGTGTGATTTTCTCCATCCTGATGATCGGTGTGGTGGGCATGCTGTTGGATTTGATACTCGGGACTGCCGCCAAACTCGTGCAGTACCAGGAATAGGCCTTTAAAGAGCCAGAAGCATAAGCGGAGTACAACATGGCCAAGCATTTTGTCAGCGTGGAAGGATTATCCAAGCGCTTTAGCAGCAAAGCCCAGGATCTGATCGTCTTTGAAGACGTCAATATTGGTATCGATAAAGGGGAGTTCGTTTGCATCATCGGCCATTCCGGCTGCGGCAAATCGACCATTCTAAACGTCCTGGCCGGGCTCGATGAGCCCTCCAGTGGCGCCATTATCATGGATGGCAAAGAGGTCAAAGGCCCGAGCCTGGATCGGGGCGTGGTGTTTCAGAACTACAGTCTGTTGCCCTGGCTGACAGCGCTGCAAAACGTCAGTTTTGGCGTTAAGGCACGATGGCCACAGTGGAGCAAAGCGCAGGTGAAGGCGCACAGCCAGAAGTTCCTCGAAATGGTGGGCTTGGGGCATTCATTGGACAAGAAGCCCTCCGAGTTATCCGGCGGTATGCGCCAGCGTGTGAGCATCGCGCGTGCTTTTGCCACCAGCCCGAAACTGCTGCTGCTCGATGAGCCCTTCGGCGCACTGGACGCGCTGACCCGCGGCATCATTCAGGATGAGTTGATCAAAATCTGGAGCGAGACCCACCAGACGGTGTTCATGATCACGCATGATGTGGATGAAGCCATATTACTGGCCGACCGCATCCTGTTGATGACTAATGGCCCGCGTGCGCATGTCGCTGAATCGGTCAAGATCAACCTGCCGCGCCCGCGCGATCGTGCTGAGATTCTCAACGATCCCGGCTTCTACAAAATTCGCAACCACTTGGTGCACTTCCTGGTCAAGCGCTCGCATGAGCTGACGGCGGGCGGTGCGCAGGGTGGGGCGGGCGGCACAGTCACGGTCGATCCTACTTTGGATGCGCCCCATGACACGGCCGAAGAATCCCCGGAGCCTGAAGCCGTACAGAAGCCTGTACCCAAGCTGAAAGCCCTGTAAACACGCAACGCTACAACAACACTGCATTACGCACAGGAGAACGACATGGACAAACAGACCATGACCGATACCATCATCAGCGCCAAGGCCAGCAAGAAACTGACTTGGGAAACCATGGGTAAAGACCTCGGCATGTCGCCGGTCTGGCTGGCTTCAGCTTGCCTTGGTATGAACAGCGCAGCCCCCGAAAAGGCGGCGGCGATTGCCGAGTATCTGGGACTGGATAGCCAAGTGGCCGATGCCTTGGCCGCTTACCCAACTAAAGTTTGGGACCAAGCCGTGCCCACCGATCCACTGATCTATCGCTTATATGAAGTAGTCGGTGTTTATGGCCCGACGCTGAAAACGGTCATTCAGGAAAAGTTTGGTGACGGCATCATGAGCGCGATTGATTTCAGCATGGAAGTTGAGAAGATCGAAGACCCGAAAGGCGATCGTGTGCTGCTGACTTTGAACGGGAAGTTTTTGCCGTATAAGTCTTGGTAGATCAGTAGGTTGTGATGAGGTACGAATCACAACAGGAACTCGGCTCGGTGTTGAGAAATTGACTCCGAGTCACAATCTGTTGGGCTTCCTTTGTCATCCCAACCTACGATGACCGTCTAGTCATCCCGGACGTGATCCGGGATCCAGATCGGAGTCGCGCTGGTGCGGCTCCAACCAAGCGTAATAATACCGGATGGCTTGAGGCATAGATTCCGGGTCAAGCCCGGAATGACAGGTTATCAATTCTTCTGCTAACACGATAAGTTGAACTCACCATGAATGATCAGTCACGCCCCCCAGTCCCTCCCTTCGATTACGCCTCTGCCGTACTCAAAGTGCGTAAGGCCGAAGACGCCTGGAATGGGAAGAATCCCGAGGCGGTGGCCTTGGCCTATACGCCGGATTCGCGCTGGCGCAATCGCTCGGAGTTTCTTAATGGCCGAGCGGAGATCATCGCTTTCTTGCAGCGCAAGTGGGCCAAGGAGTTGGAGTATCGCCTGATCAAGGAAATCTGGGCCTATGGAGAGGACCGTATCGCGGTGCGTTTCGCCTACGAATGACACGATGCAAACGGCCAGTGGTATCGCTCCTACGGCAACGAAAATTGGGCTTTCGATGCACAGGGCTTGATGTGCCAGCGCCATGCCAGTATTAACGACCTTCCGATCAGCGAGGCCGAACGGCTGTTGCGTTGGCCTACAGGGCCCCGGCCGACGGACCATCCAGGGCTTTCCGAATTAGGCTTATAAGCGCCAAATGGGCGCGCTTTTTCAGCCCTCGTTTTTTCATGTCTTGTCGCAAAAACTCTTAAGCCATCTTCTGTGGCAATTCTTCCTATCTTTGCTGCTTTCTCACGTAGGCCCTCGTGTCTATGGATTGGAATCTGTAAGGCACTAAAAAATTTAGTGTACAGCAGGTGGAAATCAAAAAAATACCCTACAATTAGTAAGGGTTTGTATCTGTTGTAAAACCCATAATGCCAAACGTGCATCATGGCGTGGCTTTTCATATGGAAGTTTAAAGTGAGCTTGTAAGAATGAAGAAAAATTTTCCTGTTACGCAGGTAGAGCGTCCCTTGATGGATACTCAGAATCTGATCTCCACTACAGATACCAAAGGGCAAATCACCTATGCCAATGCGGACTTTTGTGAGGTCGCAGGTTTTGACCTAAATGAGCTTGAGGGCGCGCCTCATAATATTGTGCGTCATCCCGACATGCCGCCAGAAGCATTTGCGGATCTATGGAAAAACCTCAAAAATGATCTCCCTTGGATGGGAATCGTCAAGAATCGCTGTAAAAATGGCGATCACTACTGGGTAGATGCCTACGTCATGCCGATTCGCCGGGATGGCGAGACGGTTGAGTATCAGTCAGTCCGGACCCAAGCTGACCCTGCACGTATCGCCCGTGCAGAGGCGATCTATCAAGAGATTCAAGCGGGTCGGTTGCCGCTCAAGCTGCGTTTGCCGCGTTTGAGTTTGGCCTGGAGGCTAACTTTGCTTGCTTGTGTGGGTTTTTTGCCATTAATGATCGGCGTCGTGGCTCGCTTTGATTATGCGTATTTGCTCGGAGCCCTGATCCTATCGCTGGGTATAGTTTTGGGGGGCTTACAATTTTGTTTACGCCAATGTAAAGAGCTCATCAAGCAGGCGCGCAGCGTGGTCGATAACCCTCTGATGCAGCTGATTTATTTTGGTCGTGTTGACGATCTTAGCCAGGTCCAGCTTGCCTTGAAAATGCAAGAGTCACAAATTCGTGCCGTGGTCGCGCGAGTGCTTGATTCCAGCACCCATGCCGAAACGCTGGCTGCCGCTTCCAACCGATCCAGTGAGTCAACGCGGGACAATCTAAGCGCGCAGCAACAAGAGTTGGAGCAGGTGGCGACTGCCATGAACGAGATGGCATCCACCTCGCAGGAAATTGCCCGCAGCGCGACTGCGGCAGCGGAGTCGGCGCAGCGTGCCCGAGAAATCTCGGGTGAAGGCGGTCAAGTGGTTGATGACTCCATCGTCGCGATAAAGTCTCTTGCCGATCAGCTGCAGAAAGCCGCCTGTCTGATTCGTGACCTGGACCAACAGGGCGGGCGTATTGATGAGGTCGTGAATGTGATTGGCAGTATTGCTGAGCAGACCAATTTGCTGGCGCTGAATGCAGCCATCGAAGCCGCCCGGGCGGGCGAGCAAGGGCGGGGATTTGCAGTGGTCGCTGATGAGGTTCGAGCACTGGCTAAGCGAACGCAAGATTCCACGATCGAAATTCAAAATGTGATTCGCAGTATCCAGCAGGGCACGCAAAAAGCGGTCGCATTTATCGCGGAAGGCGAAGAGCTTTCAAAGCATTGTGTAGACAAGAGTGATCTGGCCACGCAGGCATTTTCTGAAATTACCGAGCAAATTAACACCATGGCGGATATGAACTATCAGATCGCGAGTGCGGTGGAAGAACAATCTGCGGTGATTGAGGAAATCAGTGCCAGGACAAATCAGATTTATGATCTGATTCGTGATACCTCGGCCGATGGCCAGCAAACGGCACAGATGAGTCAGGGGGTGTTGGGACGCATGCAGCAACAACTCAACTTGATTCGCCAATTCATGTGAATCAAAGGTCTACGTTTTTTGGTTAGACCTTGGTGCAGTGGGGCATGCGTATGCAAACGCATGCCCTTCTAACAACGTGCCCTGGGGCGCACCTCTAGCGCACATAGCTATGTAAGTTGGCGCCGCCCGTCAGTTCAATAATCGTGTTTTTCTTTGCATCGGCGACCAATTTACGAAACATTTTGCGCTGTTGGCCGGGGCCATTACAGAGTTGCTCTCCGGCAATCTTGAACACTGAGGGTTCGATACAGAAAGGCGTCGTGCCCTCGATCACCTCCAACTGTGCCGCGTTCATCGAGACCTTCATCGTAGTGTAAAGATCCTCCTCCTCAGCGCGGGGCAGCGGCATCGGTTGGAAAGCCGCATACAGGTAGATGTTGCCGTTAAAATCTACATCCTTGAGGATGGTTTTGCATTCGCCTTTACGCGTGACAATCCAGCCGCGAGAGACCCATTGCTCGTCGTCACGATCATAGTAGGCGATGGCGATCGCATACGTACCGTCGCTTTCACGTGCATAGTTGCAAAGCTCAATGGTGCCCACATTCAAGCTACGTACAAAGTCGCTGTAAAGGGGCGCGAAGTCCTTACCCGAAAAGCGATATTTTTCGGGTGCTTCACGCGGACCCAAGTGGACAAAATCAGCAGTCTTTAAGGTGTCGATCAGGCGCTGTTGTTCTTTCTCAGAAGAAACGTAGTACACCAAGTTATTGGTCGACGCTTCGCAATAGACTGTCAGAGGCAGCATTTTCCCGTCGAGATACATGGGGCGAGACAGCAGGCGCATATCTTTGCCCAAGGCCCGACAGGCATTGCGATCATTGCGTTTGAAGTGAATACTGATGCTGCCGGTGCGGGTTGCGAATAGCTCTGCCTTGAGGCCGCCCTCGTTACTTTCCAAGACAGAAATACTGCCATCCGCATTGTGCGTCCACTCATTGGCCTGCGTTGTGAGCGAGCAAAACGCAGCCATTATCAGCAGAAATTGTTGAATCAATAGCCTCATGGCAAGGACTTCCGGTTAGACGTGCGAAGGTGCGCACCAAGTTGCAGCGCGCTTCGCCCTGGGTGGAGCAACAGCTGTAATACATTCCCAGCGCCATTTTACTTGATGGCGTTTTTCTCCTCTATTCAATACCTTGCTTTATCCGGCCACCTAGTTCACAGAAATGAGATTAACTTACTGAGGCGGTTCTAATCTGTGATCAATTGCTGCACATCAATGCGTGCGCACACGATGCAGTGTTGAATAGGGGGTGGGGGTCGAGCTGCACGTTGTCAATGTGAGCAGCTGGGTTTATGCCACGCGTTAACGCACCGTTGCTGTTGCAACGGTGCGAACGTTCTCGCTTGCTGCGATGGGGGGCTACATGAGAAGGATGCTGTTTTTAGGCGGACTACTGTGTTTGTCTTTGGGGATGCGAGCGCAGGCCGAGGCGCCTTCCGCGTCCGCTGCAGCCAACGGTTTGCAAACCTTGACCATGTGTCTGTTCGACTTTGTCGGGCAGGATGGGCCGGTGCACAAAACCATGAAAGACATGCTGCCGGACTTTATGCGATGGGGCGTGAATCTGGAGTTTAATCTCTTTACCGATGATCGTGTGGCTTCGGAAGTCTTCAAAAACGATGGCTGCGACATGCTCAATCTGCCGGGTTTACGGGCGCGCGAATATAATCGCTTTACCGGCTCGATCAATGCCATCGGCGCGATTCCCACTTATGAACACTTGAAAATGGTCTTGGCATCGTTGACCAGCGCCAAAAGCGCACGTTACATGCAAAGCGGTGATTACGAAGTGATCGGTATCTCTCCGATCGGGGCGATTTTTTTATACGTCAATGATCGTCGCATCGTTAAGCCCTTGGACATGGCGGGTAAGCGAATCACGGTGCTGGAAAATGCGCCAGAAACCGCCTATTTGGCGAAGGAGCTAGGCTTGACCCCGGTGTCCTCGAGCATTTTGAACGCCTTGCAGAAGTTCAATAATAAGGCCGTCGACATTACCGGCAGTCCGGGGGTGGCCTATGAGCCACTGGAGCTGTATCGCGGTTTGGAACCCGATGGCGGCATCATCGAGTGGCCGACGATTCAAGTGACCATGCAATTATTGATTCGCCGCGACAAGCTCCCCAACCCTGAGTTTGCACAAAATGTACGGGAATTGATTTTTTCGAAGTACGACTACGAAATCAAAAAAATCGTCGAGGCCGAAGAGCGAATCCCGCAAAAATATCGTATAAAAATCAATGATGATGCCAAGAACGCTTGGAATGATCTGTTTCGAAAAAGCCGCATCGCGCTGAGCCAGCAAGGGATCTACGAGCGTAAAGCCCTGACCTTGTTCCGAGCAGTGCGCTGCCGCTTCGATCCGGTACTGGCTGAATGTAGTGCTCAGGATCGGGAGTAGTCCTCAAACAGACATCGATATACGATAAGCGCTTTGGCCGAGCGGGTGCGGATCTAATATGACGACAGCGGTTTTGCAGACGAGCCCTCTATTCGACGCGCACTTGCATATCATTGATCCTGTTTATCCCTTGGTGCCAAATCAGGGTTACTTGCCCCCATCTTTCACGGTGAAGGACTATCTGCAGCGTATGCAAGCCTACAACTTGATTGGCGGTGCGGTCGTCTCCGGCTCATTCCAGACCTTTGACCAAAGCTATTTGATCGCAGCGCTTGCCCAACTTGGTCCTCAATTCGTTGGCGTGACCCAACTGCCGGCTGATACCCCGGACAAGGAGATAGAGAAGCTACACCAGGCGGGTGTAAGAGCCGTGCGCTTCAATTTAAAACGTGGCGGCTCCGAGCGCGTGTGCCATTTGGAGACGTTTGCCAAGCGAGTCTATTCCCTGGTTAGCTGGCATGTAGAGCTCTATGTTGACTCGCGAGACTTAGCGGAATTAGCGCCGACGCTACGCCGCTTGCCGGCTGTCAGCATTGATCATTTGGGTCTGAGTGAACACGGGTTGACCAATTTATTGCCGTTGGTCGGCGACGGCATCATGGTAAAAGCGACGGGATTCAGCCGCGGGGATCTCGACGTAAAAAATGCCTTATGCAGAATTTTTGCCATCAATCCGCAAGCCTTGATGTTTGGTACCGATTTGCCTTCGACGCGCGCCCCGAGTCCCTACCAGGACGCGGACTTCCTGCTGGTTTATGAAGCGTTGGGAGAGCGTGCTAAGGAGGTTTTATCCGAAAACGCGCTTCGTTTTTACGGGCGACGATAAGTTTTCTACATTGATGGTTAACAAGAACAGGGGCCTTTGCGGCCCCCAGTAGATGAAGTCGATCAACTGTGACAAAAAAGACGTGAGGGCAGTTTAATCACGGTTTCAAACGGCACGAAACCGTTTTCCGATCGCTTCTCCGCCAGCAAATGCAGTGAGATCTCGCCGCCTTGTTGGGCAATAAATTGGCGTACCGCGTCCATGCCCACGCCGCGGCCCGAGATGCTTGAAACGGCCTCTTTGGTTGATACGCCAGAGTCGAAAATCAGCTCGGCAATGTCTTGTCCAGAGACTTGTTCGTCGGCGCGCCACTTGCCTTTTTCGACGCCTTTGGCAAACAGACGGTCCAGATTGATGCCCTGGCCATCATCACGCAGGCGTAGTTCAACCATGTCACCTTGGTCGTTGGCTTCCAGTTCAATCGTGCCTTGCTCGGGCTTACCCACAGCACTGCGCGCTTCGGGAGTTTCAATGCCATGGTCAATGCTATTACGCAGTAGGTGTGAGAACACGCTCGTCATCAGATCGCCGGCTTCGTTGCGGACGCGTAGATGATTATCCCGTATCTTGACCTTGGGATTGGCTTTGCCTAACTCTTTGGAAATTGAATAGAGCGAGCCCACGATATCCGAGAGCATGCTTTCGATGGTCGCGCTGTCGAGGGCGTCGAGTGCGCTGCGAATGGGGTCCAGCAACTTGCGTTCAGCCACCGCAGGATATTCCGCATGTACGGCCGCGATGCAGGTCTGGATCTTGTCGATGGTGGCATCGTCCAATATTGCGCCGCCTTGGCTTGCAGCCGAATCATCGCGGCCCAGGACCTGACGGAAGGCGACACTGTATTCGTTGAGGCTGGATTCTACCTGTTCCAGCTCTTTCAGGAGTTTTTCCGCGTTCCAAGGCACTTCGGGATTCTTGCGCAGTTCGCTGTAACTGTTTTCTGCATCGTGTACGACATCGGTCAGATTAACTAAACCATAAGTGCGCGCGTTGCCTTTGATCGTATGCATATTGCGGAAGAGCAGGGATAAGAGCTCGTCTTCTTTGTCTTGGGCCGCTTGTATGTTGCTGCGATTTTCTTGAATAAAGTTGCGTGCTGACTTCTCGAATTCGAGGTATTTTTTCGGCGCCAGCTTGATCAGTTGACCGACAATGGCCAATTCTCGGCGCTGGTTCTCGGCGGCAGCTTCCAATTCTTTTAACAGCGTGACATCGCGCACGGTGACCATCAGCTTGTTGATCTCGCCATCGTTAACGATGGCATTCCAGTCCAGCGACAGAATCTTTTTCTTGCCCTGGGTGTAGCATTCGTATTCTTTGACCAGTAGGTGTGCATTGAAGTCGAACATCATCGCGTCTTCACCGAGCAGGGATTCGATGGCGACGCGGTTTTGATCCAGCTCATTGCTTCCTAATTCAGCATCGGTGAACAGCAGGTCGATGACATTGCGACCGGCGATATCCGAGGTCTCAAATACGCGCTCCAAGAAGGCGGAGTACTCAGGATGGATCTTGCCATCTTCGACGACCGTGAATAGGCCTTGCTGCATATTCTGCATCATCGCCTGAATATCCTGGTTCTTCTGACGCAACTCGACCGTGCGCTCCTCAACTTTTTGCTCCAGCGTGCGGTTGTGCTCTTCGATGGTTTCGCGCATGCGGATGTTTTTCACGGTGGTGACCAGCTGGCGCGCGATGGTTTCGAAGTATTCGTAGTCGCTGTCTTCAAATTTGACTTCGCCCACTTCGCCGGACAGGTTCAGCACGCCAAGCGGAATGCCACCGTCTTTCAGCGGCACGCAAATCAAAGCCTTGGGCTGTCCTTCGAAACCCGACACGAATCGAGAATCTTTACTGGTGTCGGGTACATACACAATCGTTGAGAGCTTGGCCGCCTGGCCGATTACCCCTTCACCCTCAGCAAAGCGTCGCGCGACTTGCTCAGACTCTTGTTCTCTGGGCGGGAAGAAAGAGGCCAACTCCAACTCCTTATCGTGGTTAAACAAGAAAACCGAGCCGAATTTAACGCGTGAGTGTGCCGACAGGGCCTGCAGGGCGCGTTCGAGTGCCATGACCTGGGTACTGCTGCTGGCCAGTTGTTCGCCCGTTGCATTGAGGTCACGCAGGTCCTGAACCTTTTTCTTGATGCCAGTCTTCATCGTGGTGAAGCTTTCAGCCAACTCACCGATTTCGTCTTTGCGTCGAATGTTGATATCTAGATCGTAATTACCTTCGGCAATGCTGGCCGCGACGGTTTTCAGCGCGCCCAAAGGTCGCGCCATGCGGCCAATTGCAATCGCAAACAGGAATACCAGTAAAAGGTTGAGAATGCCGATTTGCATCGCAATGCTTTTGACTTCCTGATCCATCAGCTGGCGTATTTTTTCATCGGTCGTATCCACCACCAGGTTACCGACCGTGTTGCGCTCATCACTCTCTTTGTCAATAAACTCGAGTGCTGTCGACTCTAATTTAGACACATGTTCGGGTAGTTCTTCGACTTTGATCAGCGTGTTTTCTTCCGTGTGCTGAATACCATCTATGAGCTCACCCTCCTCATTGAGTACATAGATCCCACGGATAAAGTAAGCGCGTGCTTCGGACTCCAGGGTGCTGGCAATGTAAGCATCATCGTAATTCCAAATCGCGCCAGGGAGGTTCAGGTGGAGGCGCCGCTGTAACAGGTTCTTGTCGTTTTCAAGATCCTTGTTTAGGCGCATCCGGGTCTCTTCATAGCCATAGAAGCCCAGACCCACGAGTACAGTTGTGGTAATCAGCAGAGCAGTACTGATCAA
Source organism: Oleiphilaceae bacterium (assembly GCA_041591755.1). Taxonomy (GTDB): domain Bacteria; phylum Pseudomonadota; class Gammaproteobacteria; order Pseudomonadales; family Oleiphilaceae; genus JBFHRI01. The sequence continues at coordinate 7,746 of JBFHRI010000003.1, read as the reverse complement.
CTTGAAAGAAATACTATTGAAGCGCAAGGTGGAACCCTCTGAATATCAATGGGTCAGAATTGACCTGTCACGACGCAAGGTTTTGCTCGAACAGAAACTCTTTATCTGAAGAAGCGCTTGTTTGTCCCAAAAAATCGCCGTCCTGCGCGGTCCACTCCGGTCACGATCCAACCCTGATCGCGCATAGTGCGCTACCTTGAGATCCAGAAAAAAAGTATAGAGCAAGCTAGGGCAAACGATAGGGCAATCGCTGTGCTGGCAGGGCCTTCGCGGTTTTTTTTTGTATGTGTTTTTTTTAACCGCAATACCTTTTGTAACAAACAAAAAAGCCGTAAGCGTCCCCGAACGATCACGGCTGTGATGAGCTTGCAAGAAGCTCCCGATTAATTCAAAAACTCACCCAAATCACCAATTTCCAAGTCTTTAGTGTATTGCGTAAAGATTTTTTTCACGGTGCCGTCGTTGTACATCGACTTTAACCTTGTCGTCAGCAAATCGACCGTCTCGTCGGGTGTGCTAATGTGGCAGGCCAGGGCCCGCAAGGTTGAACGGAAGGCTAATTGTTGTTTCACGGCGGAGCCGGCTTTTTTTGCGTAGTAAGGCCCAAGAATGGAATCGGTGGCCCACAGTTCGACGCGATTTTTATCGAGCTTCTTCGCATTACTCAATTCATCGTTCACGATCTGCACTTTGGTAAAACCGACGCCGTTAAGATACTCCTCTTCGTCGCTGCCTCGCAGTGCGCCGATGGTCATCTCCTTGGCATCGATTAACACCGAAAGATCAATCTTGGCATCTTTGAGTGAAAACAGTGCCGACTGGGTGACGAGGATCGGGCTGATCCATTTATAGGTCGTTTCGCGTTCTTGCGAGCGCTGCACCGGCAGTACGCAATGATTGGGCTTGGATGCAGCTTGGTCTAGGGCGCGTGCGAGAGGCGTCGTTTTAAAGTTGTATTTGAGGTTGGCGCGCTTGAAGAGCTCTTTCACGATATCGATCGAAATGCCGCTCTTGCCATCTTCTGAGACGAAGGGGGGCGCCGCAGCGATCAAAATCGTAAACTCTGCCCGCGCCAGCGGGCTGGCCAACAGCAATACGCTAAAAGCAAGGGTGGTCATGGCTTTCATCAAAGTCTCCTTACAGGTCGTATTGCTTCAGTGAGGTTTCGAAGGTCACCGTGGTGCCCTTGGGTTTTTCGTTGGCGAGTTTGGGCCATGGAGCGCCGGGCTGACTCAGCCAGTATTCCGGATCTTTGGGCTCGTTCAGCTTGGGCGCGCAGCGCAAGCCTTCTTTCTTACTTAGTTTTTCCATTTGCTTGTCGAGATAGGCCGCCAGATCGTCCATGGCCTGCTGGGGGGTCTTACCCTCTTTGACCACGGTCGGAACGGTGCGCCACCAACCAGGTGAGAGCAGGGGGTAATCGGGGACGTTGACGCCAGTGGGGGTCCACAATTCGCGCGCGGGGCTTTGGTAAAACTCGACCAGACCGCCGTATTTTTCCTTGTTGGCATTCATGTATTCCGAATTGATATCGGATTTACGAATAGGTGTCAGCCCGACAATGGTTTTACGCAAGGACAGGGTTTTTGATACCAAAAACTGCGCATAGAGCCAGGCCGCCTTACGACGGTCGGGAGCCGTGTTTTTGAGCAGGGTCCATGAGCCGGCATCTTGATATCCGAGTTTCATCCCTTTCTTCCAGTACACACCATGAGGTGAGGGCGCCATGCGCCATTTCGGCTTGCCGTTTTCATCGACCACAGCCGGTGAAATTTTCGGATCGCTGAGGGCTGCAGTGAAGGCGGTATACCAGAAAATTTGCTGTGCAATCGCGCCCTGGCCGGGTAGCCCTCCTGCTTGATCAAAGTTCATTTCTGCCGCTTCGGGGGGGGCATATTTTTTAAGCCAGGTATCAAATTTCTCCAGGGCATAAACCGCAGCTGGAGAATTCGCTGCGCCGCCGCGCGCCATACTCGCGCCGACGGGGATGCAGTTCTCCATGCGAATACCCCATTCGTCGACGGGAAGGCCATTAGGCAAACCGAGATCGGAGGCGCCTGCCATCGACAGCCAGGCGTCCGAAAAGCGCCAGCCAATGGAGGGATCTTTTCGTCCGTAGTCAGAGTGGCCGTAGACCCTTTTGCCGTCGATTTCCTTCACATGTACGGTAAAGAATTCGGCGATGTCTTCATAAGCGCTCCAGTCGACCGGGACGCCGAGTTCATAGCCATAAATGGCGCGGAATTTATCTTGCAGGTCTTTACGTGCGAACCAGTCAGCGCGATACCAATATAGGTTGGCGAACTGTTGGTCGGGGAGCTGATAGAGCTTGCCATCGGGACCTTTGGTAAAGCTCAGCCCCATAAAATCGTCCAGGTCAAGGGTCGGCAGCGTAACATCTTTGCCCTCGCCCTCCATGTAATCGGTCAATGACACGACTTTTTGCGAACGATAGTGAGTGCCTATCAGGTCGCTGTCATTGATGTAGGCATCGTATAGTTTTAGATCCATGTCGGTTTGTGTTTGGATCTTTTTTACCACGTCGTCTTCGCCGGTCAGCTCGTGAATGACCTTTATGCCAGTAATCTCGTAGAACGCTTTGGCTAAGACGCTGGCCTCATACCAGTGCGTATCGATACGCTCTGAGATCACCTTGATCACCATGCCTTGGAACGGCTTGGCGGCCTCCACAAACCACTTCAGTTCTTTAGTTTGCTGGTCCTTGCTCAGTGTCGAGGGCTGGAATTCCTGATCAATCCATTTTTGAGCCTCGTCCATACCGGCACAGGTCCATCCGCTGTTTGCTGCAAGGATGGTGAATGCCAGGAGTTTGTAACAGTGCCTGAATTGAGACATATACGATTCCTGAGGTGAGGTGAGCACGTCGGCATCTGATCGCGTGTCGGCAGGAATGTCGCGCACGCACCTACCACTACTGCTCGCGTGACGGTCACCATACCCTTGTATGGGGGATAAGCATGGTTCAGCGAAGACGTTATGCCTTTTGCCTTTTACATGACGGTTTGATTTTTATTAGAGGTCAAGCAAAACGTTTTAGTGTGGCAATTAATCAAGATAGTCGCTATTTGCAGGTGCGCCAGTGGGCGCTCGCAGATTTGAGTCCTTTGAGAGAATCAGGCAGGGTAAGGCTTGTGTCTAGAGCTTCAACTGTTTGGCGATGAGCTCTTTCATGATTTCGGTCGTGCCACCGCCAATCGAGAGGATACGGCTATCCCGATAAAGTCTTTCCACCAGGCTTTCCTGCATGTAGCCCATGCCGCCCAATATTTGTACGGCATGATCCGTGACGCGATCGCAAACGGCTGTGCAAAAGTTCTTTGCCATCGCGACTTCCTTGATTGGGGTCTCACCGGCCGCAATGCGTGCTGCGACTCGGTAGGTATACTCACGGGCGATGTCGATTTCTGAGGCCATGTCGACCAGTTTATGACGGGTGACTTGGAATTTAGCGATGGGGCGACCGAACGCTGCGCGCTGCTGGGCATAACTCAAGGCTTCTTCGTAGGCGAGCTGCGCGGTCATATAGGCCATGATGCAGAGGGCCAGGCGTTCACTTAGAAAATTGGCCATTAATGCAAAAAAACCAGTGTTTTCGGCGCCAATCAAGTGCGTACAGGGAACTCGCACCTCATCAAAAAACAGCTCTGCCGTATCACTGCAGCGCCAGCCCATTTTTTTGAGGCTTTGTCCCACTGTGAAACCAGGCAAGTTGCGTTCAATTAAGAGCAAACTGATTCCGCTGGCACCCGCACCGCCGGTGCGCACGGCCACGGTGTAGTAGTCGGCACGCACGCCACTCGTGATGAAGGTTTTGCTACCGCTGACCCGATAATGATCACCTTCTTTGACGGCGCGGGTAAGGATATTGGCGACATCTGAACCGCCGCTGGTTTCGGTTACAGCCAGGGCGCAGATGCACTTGCCCTGCAAAACTTCTGGCACGATACGCTCGCGCAGCGCCGCTTGCCCCCATTTGACCAGAGGTGGTAAGGCGATATCGAGCGATCCTAGGCTGGCGACCAGACCTCCAGATCCTGAGCGCATCAACTCCTCGCTTACCGCAATCTTCAGAAAAATATCGCCCTCACCACTACCACCCAACGACTCGGGGTAACCGACACCCAACAGTCCAGCAGCACCTGCACTGCGGTAGAGCTCGCGTGGAAAACTACCGGCTTCTTCCCAGTCTTTGATATGAGGCTTGACCTCGCGCTCAATAAACTGGCGAGCAGTTTGCCGCGCGATTTGGTGGGACTCCGTAAAATAGTCGAGTCTGAATGGTGACATGGCTTCGAGTCTCGCCGCAGCGGGTGGAAGCGCTAGTGTGGTTCAAGTGGCGGCTGCCGACAATGATCAAAGACAACAGGGAGCTTGATCAAAAGGTGCAAACACCAACTCTTCGGGAGAGACCAGGCGGCGTGATTGCCAATAGGCATTGGCCCAGTAAACATTGTTGAGGTCCGACATCATGACGCCGCGCTTGGTAGAAACATGGATAAACTTGTTGCCGCCATAGTAAATTCCCACGTGATTGCGCCAGCGCCCGGTTTTGAAGAATACCAGGTCGCCAATTTGCAGCGTACGCTTGTCGATCGGTCGACCGAGTTGTATCTGTTCGGCAACTGAGCGAGGCAACTGTCTGCGCATGATGTCGCGAAAGGTCATCTGGACGAAGGCCGAGCAGTCAATGCCCGAGCGATCTTGTCCGCCATCCCGATGCGGCACGCCGCGCCATTGCTCATAATGTCGATACAGAGCATCGGCCAACTGTTGCTGGTAATTCGCGGGTTGCTGCACCGGGGCGTGGGGCTGCGCGACGGGCGCTGGGGCCTGCATGGGGTTGGGCGAAGGCTTGGGCGCTCGACCACTGCAGCCAGACAAGAGCAAGCTGAGTAGTATAAATATCGGCAGAAGCAGGGTTTTCATGTGTTTCCAAGTGTGCGAGAGCAGATGCGCCAAGTCTTAACAAGTACGCGTTTGACTATAGGCGGCATCAGGGGTTTCGTCGACAATGACGGGAGAGCATTGATACAAATCATCGCCACTACTTCTTATCTTTATTACCTATTGTGATGCCGATGGGAGCGGGGAGTCTGAATGAGGTTAGTTAGCCAAATCGTTAATAACATTGCCATTATCGCCTTGATCTGCGGCATGAGTCCAGAGGTTACAGCATTGCAGCCCGAAGACGTATTAGGCGAGTATTGGAATGATCCGCTGTTTGGCGAAGCGGCCGCACAACAGTCACTCAGGTTAGAATTACTGCATCGTAAATTGTTCCCAGAGACAGTGTTCGCAGAACGCGGTCGTACACTGCAGCTGGTGGTGGATAACCGCACAGCAGAAGCACATATGCTGGTTATTACGGATGATCCACAGGCCTTGCAGAACGATGCAAAGTTTCGCCGCTTTCGCGACGATACATTGCTGCATGAACAAAAAACCGCTGCCATGACGCATCATCACCATGAGCATGCCGAAGCGAATGCCGAAGCAGCGCAAGCGATGGTCAAGACCCTCAAACAACGCCCGAGCGTTTTTGTCCGGGCGGGTGAACGAAAAGAAATATTGCTGCGATTTGACGAGATAAACGCTTTGCGCGTCATGTGTGTGCTGCCCGGCCACGAAGAACTAGGCCATCATTCGCTGCTCCAGATTGTGGACTCTATAGCTCCGTGATTGAAGGAGGTTTAAGGCTTAATAGCCGTTTTCTTTTTGACTTGTGAGACTGCATGGACCAACACTATAACGCGATATACGAACAAGCGAGCGTGTCGGCGCGCTAGGTCATACAGTCAAGTTAAGGCGTCGGCGGGTCAATCACACTACAGGGAGAACAAAAATGAGCGAAAGTGGCTGCCCCTTTGCGGGCAAATCTGGGCTGACGGCGGCGAGCCGGGGCACCTCCAATCGTGACTGGTGGCCTCACCAGTTAAACCTCAACATCCTGCATCAACATGCCCCAGCGTCCAACCCGATGGGTGCCGAGTTTGACTATGCCAAGGCCTTCACCAAGCTGGATTATCAAGCCCTGAAACAAGATCTTTATGCCCTGATGACCGACTCGCAAGAATGGTGGCCGGCGGACTGGGGACATTACGGCGGCTTGTTTATCCGCATGGCGTGGCACAGTGCCGGGACCTATCGCGTGGCCGACGGTCGTGGCGGCGGTGGCACGGGCAATCAACGGTTCGCCCCCGTTAACAGTTGGCCCGACAACGGCAACCTCGATAAGGCGCGTCGTTTGTTATGGCCCATCAAAAAGAAATACGGCAATCAGATTTCCTGGGCCGATTTGATGTTGTTAGCGGGTAATTGTGCGCTCGAGTCGATGGGCTTTAAGACCTTTGGCTTCGGTGGCGGTCGCGCCGATATTTGGCAGCCCGAAGAGGACATCTATTGGGGCAATGAGAAGGAGTGGCTGGGCGACGAACGCTACAGCGGCGAGCGTGAGCTCGACAATCCTTTGGCCGCGGTGCAAATGGGTTTAATTTATGTTAACCCTGAAGGACCTAACGGTAACCCTGACCCCGTCGCCTCGGGCAAAGATGTGCGCGAGACCTTCGCTCGGATGGCGATGAACGATGAAGAAACTGTGGCGCTGGTGGCCGGGGGTCATACCTTTGGTAAAGCCCACGGGGCAGGCGATCCCGCACTCGTAGGGCCGGAGCCCGAAGCCGCGCCAATCGAGGCTCAAGGTCTGGGTTGGATCAACAAGCTCGGGTCAGGCAAGGGGGTCCACACCACGACCAGCGGAATCGAAGGGGCTTGGAAGCCTAACCCGACCCGTTGGGATGGCGGCTATTTCGACATGTTGTTCGGCTATGAGTGGGAGTTGGTGAAAAGTCCGGCCGGGGCCTACCAGTGGCGCGCCAAAGACGTCAAGCCGGAACACATGATCCCGGATGCTCATGACCCGAGTCTCAAGCACCCGCCGATGATGACGACCGCAGATATGTCTTTGCGTTACGACGCCCAATATGAACCGATTGCAAGACGCTTCCAGCAAGATCCGCAGGCCTTTGCTGAAGCCTTCGCGCGCGCGTGGTTTAAGCTGACCCATCGCGATATGGGGCCAAAATGTCGCTACCTGGGGCCGGAAGTACCGCAAGAAGATCTGCTATGGCAAGATCCCGTTCCGCCTGTCTCCCACCCCTTGATTGAGCAAACGGATGTGGATGGGCTCAAAGCTAAGGTGTTGGCCAGTGGTTTGAGTGTCAGTGAACTGGTCGCCACTGCTTGGGCCTCAGCCTCTTCCTTCAGAGGCTCGGACATGCGTGGCGGTGCGAATGGAGCCCGTATTCGTCTAGCGCCGCAAAAGGACTGGGCGGTGAATGATCCGGCGCAACTGAGTAAAGTGCTCAGTGTTCTGGAAAAACTGCAAAAGGAATACAACGCCGCGCAAAGTGCGGGCAAGCAGGTGTCCCTGGCTGATCTGATTGTGCTGGCCGGTTGTGCGGCAGTTGAGGCGGCTGCCAAAGCGGCGGGCTTTGCGGTCGAAGTGCCCTTTGTGCCGGGTCGGGCGGATACCACGCAGGCCTTAACCGATGTGGAGTCGTTCGCGGTGTTGGAACCGCAGGCGGATGGCTTCCGAAATTATCAGAAGCAGCGCTTTTCGGTCAAAGCGGAAGAGTTGTTGGTCGATCGTGCCCAATTACTCACACTTAGCGCTCCCGAAATGACAGTTTTGTTGGGAGGCTTAAGGGTCTTGGGCGTCAATACGGG
>JBFHRI010000002.1:0-46085 GCA_041591755.1 Oleiphilaceae bacterium | reverse complement strand
CCTCGAGCCCGACCCAATTGGCATCGTCCACCAATCGCCTGTCAATTCAGGACGATCCCGGCTTTTAGTTCAGATGCGGTCGTCCTCTCGCCTAGCAGAAGGCGACGACCGCCATGCACGCTCCCGCGAAGCTTGCGTCAGCTGACGATGGCCGCATTCGCCGTGCGTAAGAGCTTTTCGAGATCCGGCGCGGGCACAGGACGTGATACCAGGAAACCCTGGACCAAATTACAGCCAAAGCTCTTGAGCAGGTTTTGTTGACGCGCGTTCTCCACGCCTTCTGCGACCACCTGCATGTTTAAGCTGCTAGCCAAAACGATGATGGCTTTGACAATGGCCTTTTGCTCAGGCGAGTGCTCCATACCGTCCACAAAACTGCGATCAATCTTCAAGGTATCTACGGGCAAGCGCTTCAAATAGCTCAAGGAGGAATACCCGGTGCCAAAATCATCCACGGCAACCTTCAAGCCCATTCGACGCAAGGCATTGAGCGTACTGATCACACCCTCCGAGTCGTCCATCAGGGTGCTTTCGGTCAATTCCAACTCGAGCTGGCTCGCCGCGATACCGCAGTCTTCTAAGGTACGACGCACTAAGCCTTGCAACTCGCCATCACGCAGCTGCAAGGGTGACAGGTTAACCGCCACGCTTAGGCGTCCCAATCCCTGCATCTCCCAGCGACGAATCTGCTGGCAGGCGGTGCGTAAAACGTAGGCACCCAACTCGTGAATCAGTGCGGTTTCTTCCGCAACGGCGATGAACTCTTCCGGCGCGATCGCACCGCGCTCCGGATGATCCCAGCGCAGCAAGGCTTCCATTGAGGTAATACGCCCACTGCGCAGGTCCAATTTGGGTTGATAATAAACTTGCAAGCCCCCCTCACTGAGCGCGCGCCGCAATGCCTGCTCCAACTGCAAGCGTTGCCGACTAAACGACTTCAATGAGACATCGAACATCTGCACACAATTGCCCCCGTGGTACTTTGCTTTTTGTACCGCAAGTGCGCCATAACGCATCAGCGCTTCAATGTCGGCGGCATCGTCAGGGCAGCACGCCACGCCAAGACTAAAGCCCGGCATGACCTCATGGCCCTGCACCAGGTAGGGTTTGCTGATCAGCAACCTGTAGAGCTGTTGGGCAAAGGTTTCCGCCGCATCGCAAGCGGGCCCTTCCTGCGCCACCAAACAAGCGAACTCATTGCCGCCGATCCGGGCAACTATTTCAGCCCGCTCACTGAGCGTGGTCAATCGTTCCGCCACTTGCCTTAACAAGGTATCGGAGGCCTCATGCCCAAAACTATCGTTGAAACGCTTGAAGCGATCGACATCAATCAAGACCAGCGCAAAAGGTAACTGACGATCTTTATATTGCATCAGCATACGATGCATGCGGTCACGAAATTGTGAGCGGTTGGCCAAGCGCGTCAATTCGTCATAGTTGAGCAGATAGGCCAGTTTTTCATCAGCTGCTTTACGGTCACTGAGGTCGCTTAAGAGTCCGGCAAAATACTGAATTCGGCCACGCTCATCGAAGATGGCATTGATTTGCGTCCATTGCGGGTAATAATCGCCCTGGCGTCGCCGCTCCAGGACCTCGCCATGCCAGTGGCCCTTGTCACGCAGCTCGCTGAAAATCTGGGCAAAAACTTCCTGCTTTTGGGGCGTTTCGCTAAGCTCATAGATCGACTGGCCCTCAAGCTCTTTGCTTTTGTACCCGGTAATCTTGCAAAACGCTGGATTGACCGAAAGAAAGCGCCCTTCGCTATCGAGCACAAACACGCCCTCAGAGGTATGATCGAAGACCGACTTGGCCAAGCGCACCTGCTCATCACGCAGCACTTCAGACTGAATATTACGACGCGTTCCGAGAATCCTTTCAGCTTGCCCTGAACTACCCTGATCAATGACCTTGCCACTCTCCTCGATCCAGAACCAGTCCTCACCATCCCGTACCCGATACTGCACTTGGTATTCAGTAATGTCTCCACGCAAAGCGGCATTCAAAGCGTCTCTGAGCTCCGGATAGTCCTCAGGATGCACAATGTTTTTCAGTGTCTGAATCACCTGTTGAGAGCTTTGCTCTCGCTCACCATAGAGCGAATGAAAGGCCGACTGATAAAACTGGCCATGCAGCACGTCCCAATCAATCAGTCCCAGGCGCGAAGCATCGATGGCTTGCGTCAGACGGGTCTGGCTTTTCACCAATGCATCGGAAATAGTCTTGCGCAACGCAATCTGCTGGCTTAGCTGTGCATTGGCCTCGGTCAGCTCGCGCGTGCGCTCTTGAATCGTTTGTTCCAGAAACTGTTCTTTTAAATCGAGCTTGCGTTTGAGCGCCTCCTGTTCAAAGCGCACAGCTGCATTTTTTGCCTGTAAGGCGGCAACCTCCTTACGCAAGGCCACTACAGTAATTGACTCGACATCGTCGGTCGACGGCGCTGCTTCGGGTACTGAATCGAATAGGGTCGGTGGCTCCCTTTCAGGAGATAGGCTCACCCAAATGAGTGCACAGGTGCTCAGCGATAGCGCAAACATCCACTTGAACCACAACGGCGGATAGGGCAAGGCCAGCAAAACTCCAAGCATCAATACCAATGCGCCGAGGCAAAGCCATTGCGCCAAGCGCGGCCGGTGCTTGGCCATGGCTGCCCTCACGGGCTGGCTTGAATTCGGAGTGGAGGTCATGAGTTTGTCTGCAGTGTGCAGTTGTTCTGTTTTTCGCCATTGTACGTGAACGTTAGATTTTGACCAGACGATGCAACTGATTTGGCGAAACTTTTCGGCCATTCTGTGGACTTGTGCGATAGTTTCATTCTGGAGTCGCCTGCACGCGAGCGTTTAATGTCTTAATCTGGGCAACTGCCGTGTTGGAAGCGGTTGATTCAGCCCCAGTGCTGGGCTAACCTTTGCGCCAGTTTTTCTGTCCTAAATGTTGCCTGCGCTCGCAGTCGCCCGTGTAGTGGATCTCGCCATGATGACGCCTGAAAAATTTGCCGCCCTGGCCGCTCAGGGTTATAACCGGATTCCGGTCATGCGCGAGGTGCTGGCTGATCTCGACACCCCACTGAGCACTTATCTCAAGCTTGCCAATCAACCCTTTTCTTATTTGCTGGAGTCGGTGCACGGAGGCGAGAAATGGGGGCGGTACTCGATCATTGGTCTGCCCTGTCGTCAGGTTTTGCGTGTAGCGGGGCACGAGGTATCGATTGCCCTGGATGGCAATATCGTCGCATTGCAGCACAGCGCCGACCCGCTGGCCTTCGTCGAAGAATTCTTAAAAGGCTTTAAAGTACCAGATTTGCCTGAGCTACCGCGTTTTAATGGCGGACTGGTCGGCTACTTTGGCTATGACACCATCCGTTATGTCGAGAAAAAGCTGGCCAACAGCTGTCCACCCGATACGATTGGCACGCCGGACATACTATTGATGGTGTCGGATCAGGTTGTCGTCTTCGACAATCTTTCGGGTAAGTTGCTGCTGATCCACCATGTGGATCCCACCGAAGATCAGGCGCTGGACAAAGCCAATGCTGCGCTCGATAAACTGGTGCGTGACCTGCGCCAATGCCAATGTAATCCTGATGCGTCGGGCGCCGTGCAAGATGTCCAAGAGGGCGATTTTGTCTCCAGTTACCCGCAAGCGCAGTTTGAAGCCGGTGTGCGACGTATCAAAGAGTATGTGCTCGATGGTGATGTGATGCAGACGGTTCTGGCGCAACGCATGTCGGTGCCCTTCCATGCCAAACCGCTTGACCTGTATCGCGCCCTGCGCTGCTTGAATCCGTCACCGTATATGTATTTCCTGAATTTAGGGGACTTCCATATTGTCGGCTCGTCACCAGAGATCCTTGCGCGTGTGGAGGATCAGACCGTCACCGTCCGTCCGATTGCCGGTACGCGCAAGCGGGGCCTGACCGAAGAAGAGGATCTGGCATTGGAGCAAGAGCTGCTCGCCGACCCCAAGGAACTGGCCGAGCACCTCATGCTGATCGACCTGGGCCGCAACGACGCCGGGCGGGTGAGCCAGAACGGTAGCGTTCAGGTCACGGACAAAATGGTGATCGAGCGCTATTCGCATGTGATGCATATCGTTTCCAACGTCGTCGGTACTTTAAAGTCCGGCTGCAGTGCTATCGATGTGCTGCGCGCCACGTTCCCCGCCGGCACCCTCAGCGGCGCGCCCAAGATTCGCGCCATGGAAATTATTGATGAGCTGGAACCGGTGAAGCGTGGCATCTACGGCGGCGCGGTCGGCTATCTCTCGTTTAATGGCAATATGGATACCGCGATTGCGATCCGCACTGCGGTGATCAAAGACCAAATGCTGCACATTCAGGCCGGCGCCGGCGTCGTGGCGGACTCCGTACCGCAGCTGGAATGGGAAGAAACCATGAACAAGGCCCGCGCGGTCTTTCGTGCTGTCGCCATGGCCTGTGGCGGTTTGGATTCATAGTAGTCGCTGATTCTATCTAGCCTTAAGTAGGTTGTGATGAGGGACGAATCACAACACCCCGGCAACTCGGTTTCCAATTTCACTCCCCGCGTCGAGCGCTGTTGGGATGCCTTTGTCATCCCAATCTACACACTGAAGCTCAGACTTATAATTACTATATGATAATCATTTGCATTTAGATTTATATTCGCTAGAATGCGCGCCTGTTTCTTCACAACACTCCAACAAACAGGTAGCTCCCCAATGAAAGCACGCTTGCATAACGTTATCGCCGCCGGCAGCTTGGCACTGACCTTGTCACCCCTTGCTCTAGCCAGCAACAACCCACACATCGATGCGCTGCAAAAGCAGATCGATGAACTGAAAGCGCAAGTTGAAGCCACCGCCGAAGCGAGTCAGGCCAATAGTCAAGGCAGTGGCTTTGGTAAGTCCAGCTTTGGCGGCTATGGTGAATTGCATTTTGGCAATTACGACCACAAAGCGCCGGATGCTGACAGCAGCGCCAAAGACAAAAGCCGCGCCTTTGATTTCCATCGTTTTGTGCTGTTTTTCGGTCATCAATTCGACGAAAAGCTGCGCTTCTTTTCCGAGGTCGAACTGGAACACTCACTTGCCGGCAACGGGTCGGATAAACCTGGCGAAGTAGAATTAGAACAGGCTTTTGTCGAATACACCGTGAACGATGCCTTTGCCTGGAAGGCCGGTTTGTTTTTGCTGCCCGTGGGCATCATGAACGAAACGCACGAACCCCCGAGCTTCTACGGCACTGAACGTAATCGCGTTGAAGGCGCGATTATTCCCACCACCTGGTGGGAAGCCGGCGGCGGCGCAACCGTGCGTTTAAGCGATGGGCTTACAGCCGATCTTAACCTCACCAGCGGACTGGAAACCGGTGAGTCCTTCGACATTCGCAAGGGCAGACAAAAAGTGGCCAAAGCCACCGGCGATGCACTGGCCTATACCGGCCGCTTAAAATACACCGCGATTCCCGGTTTGGAGCTGGCCACCACATTGCAATACCAAAGCGACCTACTACAAGGTCTGGGCACGACCACCGACGCGGGTGAGCAAGCTTCGGCGACCTTGATCGAGGCCCACGCCATCCTGCAATCTGGCCCCTTTGATTTACGTGCGCTATATGCCGCCTGGAATATCAAGGGTCCACGCGCCAAGGCACTGGGCAAGGATGAACAAGACGGTTTCTACATCGAACCCGGCTTCCGCCTGAACGAAATGCTGGGGCTATTCGCCCGCTACAGCGCTTGGGATAATGGCGGCACCGCTGCCGAAACCAAGAAAACTTCGAACCAGTTCGGTACCAATGTTTGGGTCCATCCGAATGTGGTGTTCAAGGCTGATTTTGAGAAGATCAACGGCGCCGAGCATGACAAAGGCTTCAACTTGGGTGTGGGTTACCACTTCTAAGATTGCCTAATGTGCCTAAAACAACCGGAGCCCGTGTCTGCGCGCTTCGGTTGTTTTGTTCTAGTGGCCGGCAAATGATTGATTGCGGAACACAGATACTAAAACGATGCGTCCGTAGGTCGGACCTTCAGTCCGACAGCGGTGCTTCAGGCAATCACTCAGCTCAGCCAATGCTCCGAGTTGCCGGCTTTGTCGGACTAAAGGTCCGACCTACATTGAATCTACAATACGAGAGCGATCAGCATGCGCCTACTTTGGCTTGCCCTATTCCTTCTATTTTGCAGTTCGCTGATACAGGCAGAGTCCGTCTACCTCAGCCCGGAAGACTTTCTAAGCCAAACCTTTGGCGAGAACGTTCCCGCCGCGCAGGCTTTCTGGTTCACTAAAGCCCATCGTGAAGCGGCAACGCGCATTCTCGGCCATGCACCAGCAGGGGCGCGTTTGCGTTATTGGCAAGAGAATGGGCGCAGCGTGTGGATCATGGATGAAATCGGTAAGGAATACCCGATTACCTTTGGCGTGGTCGTCAATCAGCAGGCGATCGAACAGGTTCGGGTACTGATTTATCGTGAAAGCCGCGGCTGGGAAATTCGCTCTGCGGCCTTCGCACGACAGTTCTTACAGGCACACCTCGCTGCTGAGCAGAAACTCGACCGCCAAATCGACGGCATCACCGGTGCCACACTGTCGGTGCGCGCGATGCAAAATGTCACGCGCTTGGCACTCTACCTCGATCAACAAATCAACGTCGCAACACGATGAATTCGACCCCCAAACCTCGTCTGCGCAAACGCCCGCAGATCATACGCTGGCATTGGCGCTTAGGCCTGCTGACCATTCCACTCGCGCTATGGCTTGTCCTATCAGGACTCATTCTCAATCACAGCAACTGGCTAGAACTCGACCAGCGAACGGTAGGACTACAGTGGGTACTGGATGCCTACCGTATCCCCCAGCCTCAGCTGCAGACCTTCGTTCATGATCAACTCTGGATCAGCGACGTTGAAGAGGCCTGGTATCTTAACCAAGCTCGGATTGGCGGCGAACTCTCGACACTGCGCGGGATATGGCCACTGCAAAGTGGGCTGGCCCTGATTGGCGAACGCCATCTGGCCTGGCTGGATAACACAGGCGCCCTGCTCGAGCTGGCCGGCAGTGAAGCCTTACCCGGCCGCATCCTGCAAGTCGGCGAGCATACGGGTCAATTACTCGTGCGCAGCGAGCACGGCCTGTTTCTCGCCGATGCGGAGGTGTTGAGTTGGCACCCCCTCCCCGACCCGCCGTCTTCGAACCCTTATCCGGACACCCACTTTAATTGGCAGCAGGGGACCACCTCAACCCCTCAAGAGATCAAACAAGCGCTGATCCATAGCTGGCGTCAGCATCAACTGCACTGGGAGCGGGTATTGTTAGACTTGCATGCCGGTCGTGTGTGGGGGCCCATCGGTTCTTTCTTGGCGACTCTCGGTTCGCTGGGGCTATTATTGCTTTGTCTGTCGGGCTTGTGGATGTGGTGGCAACGGCGCTGAACTCCGCAGGATCGGTCACACGGCGTACTTTGCTCGGGACAAATCGCTTCAGATAAGGGAAAATGCGCACCAAGCAGGCCTGGCCCTGCAACTCAAGCGCATACATGCCCAAGATGAGAGCTAAAGTTCATGCTGCTAATGATCGACAACTATGACTCTTTTACCTACAACGTGGTCCAGTATCTGGGCGAGCTGGGAGCAGATGTCCAGGTGTATCGTAATGACGAGATCACGCTGGCGCAGATTGAAGCACTGCAGCCCGAGCGTATTGTGATTTCTCCCGGACCCTGCAGCCCCAGCGAAGCCGGTGTGTCGTTAACGGTGATCGAACATTTTCAGGGCAAGCTGCCGATCCTCGGGGTATGTCTGGGCCATCAGGCGATTGGTCAGGCCTTCGGCGCCCCGGTAATCCGGGCCGGACAGGTCATGCATGGCAAAACCTCGCTGATTCATCACAACAATCAGGGCGTGTTTCGCAATCTGAAAAACCCGTTCACGGCCACCCGCTATCATTCCCTGGTCATCGATAAGCAACACCTACCTGACTGCCTCGAAATCACTGCCTGGACTGAAAACGCCGACGGCAGCATGGAGGAAATTATGGGCGTGCGCCACAAAACACTGGCGATCGAAGGGGTACAGTTCCACCCGGAATCTATTCTTTCCGAACACGGCCATGATCTGTTAAAAAACTTTCTCGATACGCCTAATCGCTAATCTCAGCCCAGTACTATCCAAGGAGCGCCCATGAATATTCAGACCGCCATCGGCAAAGTGATCGCCCGCGAGAACCTGAGTCAGGACGAAATGCGAGACGTGATGCAACAAATCATGACCGGACAGGCGACTCCGGCCCAAATTGGCGGCTTCCTGATCGGCCTGCGCATGAAAGGCGAAACGGTCGATGAGATCAGTGCTGCCGCAGGCGTGATGCGTGAATTGTCGACCAAGGTTGCCGTCAATGGCCCCTATTTGGTCGACACCTGCGGAACCGGAGGCGATGGTGCCAATTTGTTTAACGTCTCTACCGCGGGCGCATTCGTGGTTGCGGCGGCCGGAGCTAAAGTCGCCAAGCACGGCAATCGCAGCGTTTCCAGTTCAACCGGGAGTGCCGATGTATTGGAAGCCGCTGGCGTGAACCTCAACCTGACACCGGAACAGGTGGCTCGCTGTATTGACGAAATCGGAGTCGGTTTTATGTTTGCGCCGGCGCACCATGGCGCCATGAAACATGCCATCGGGCCGCGCCGTGAAATGGCAGTACGCACCATTTTCAATTTGCTGGGGCCTTTGACCAATCCGGCGGGCGTGAAGCACCAAATCATCGGGGTCTTTGACCAAGCCCTGTGCCGCCCCTTGGCGGAAGTACTTCGTAACCTGGGCAGCCAGCATGTGCTGGTCGTGCATGCCGAAGACGGGCTCGATGAAATCACCCTCAATGGCCTTACCCATATCGCCGAACTCAAAGACGGCGAGGTTCGCGAGTATACCTTGCAACCAGAGGATGTCGGCCTGAGCTCACAAAATCTGGAGGGCTTATCGGTCAGCAGCGCGGCAGCCAGCTTGGCCCTGATCAATGCCGCGCTAGGTAAAGAGCAGGACACGACCAGCGTTAAAGCGCGTGATTTGATTGCACTGAACGCCGGCGCCGCCATTTATGTCAGTGGTTTGGCCAAGAGTTTGAAGGAAGGCGTTGTGCTAGCGCAGGATGCCATTGGCGGTGGCGTGGCCCTCAGCAAAATCAATGACCTGGCCAGCTTTACCCGGATCTTTGCCCAATGAGTACTGCACCGATGTCGACCCCAACGATTCTGAAAACCATCATTGCCCGTAAAGAGCAGGAAGTCGCCTTACGTCAGCGTTCACTCAAACTGCCCGACGCCATCGCACGTGCGAAAGACCTGCCCGATACGCGTGGTTTCGTCGCTGCCATCGAGCGTCGCCTGCATCAAGGCGACCCGGCGGTGATTGCAGAGATCAAAAAAGCCTCGCCCAGTAAGGGCGTGATCCGCGCCGATTTTCGTCCCGCAGAGATTGCCATCGATTATGCAGAGCATGGCGCCGCTTGCCTTTCAGTGCTGACCGATCAGGACTTCTTTCAGGGGCATGAGGACTACCTGCAACAAGCACGTGATGCCTGCGCACTGCCGGTGATTCGCAAGGATTTTATGATCGCGCCTTATCAGATCTATGAAAGCCGCGTGGTCAATGCTGATTGCGTGCTATTGATCGCCGCCTGTTTGAGCAAACACCAGATGCAGGAATTGGCGGGTATCGCGCAGGAGATCGGGCTCGACGTGCTGGTCGAAGTGCATAATCGCGAAGAACTGGAAATTGCGCTGACCCTGCAAACTCGACTCCTCGGCATCAATAACCGAGACTTACACAGTTTTGCGGTATCACTCGACAACACCTATCAATTATTGCCGCATATCCCAGCGGATCGCATCGTGGTGACCGAGAGCGGTATTCATACACTGGATGATGTCGCTGCCATGCGCGGGCACGGCGTCAACACTTTTTTGGTGGGCGAGGCGTTTATGCGCGCTCCTTCACCCGGGGTAGAACTACAAAAGTTGTTTTTCTAATTCTGACGGTTTCCCACGTGCCTTCGTCTATGCTTAAGGAATCAATAAGTATTTACGCCCACGCCCGCGAATTCGCCAGTCATGAAGCACTATTGTCGCTACCATCCGATCACCGCCGCACGCTGGCATTGCCCACAGTGTCATATCGCCTTTTGTCGCGACTGTGTGCCGCTGGCCGACGAAAAACATCGTAGCGGCGCCTGCCCCCACTGCAAAGAGTCGTTACAGTATTTGCGTGAGCGCCGCGTCGAGGAGCCATTCTGGGCACGTAATACACGTTTCTACATGTTCCCCTTACAGCGCGAACCCATCTTGCTGATGGTGATGGTTGGCCTGCTGGCTGGCTTGGCCCGTCTCAACCCTATCGCCACTTGGTTACTACTCGGGCTGGGGGTTCTGTTGGTTTTACGTTATGGCTTTGCGGTGACCCAACAATGTGCGCAAGGCAAACTCAAAGCCCCCACTTTGCAGGTCATCACCGAGAACAGCGGCTACCAGGGGACCTTGGCTGTCTTTGTAGCCCTTGCCGTGATGCTGGGCCCAGCCGTGGCGGCTATGCATTTTGACCAACCTTGGCTGGCGACACTAGGTACCCTACTGGCCCTACTCTGCGCGCCCGCGCTGATTATCAGTACCTTACGCCAACAACACTTTGTGGCGGCCTTGCAACCCAAATCTTTATTGGCGGCAGTGGTGCGACTGGAAAGCGCCTATCTAGTGCTGGTGTTTCATGTTTTCTTTTGCCTGATCCTGTTTCGAATCGCCTCAGACCTGTTTGTACAACACGCCCCGGCCATCCTCAGCCTGCCAGCCCTGGCGATTTTTGCCAGTTATACCCTTCTGATACTGGCGGCTCTGTTTGGCTATGTGTTGTGCCAATATGATGCGGGCGCGGAGGAGACCTCTGATGCAGCGCCCGTCAAACGCCATGCCAGCGCATCCCAACAAACGCTTTGGTCACAAGCGCAAATCGACATGGCGCTGAAAGAAGGCAAGTTAGGGCAAGTCATTAACTTGTTGAAGTCGGAACTGAAGCAGAAAAGGGCCAGTGAGCTACGGCGCGATCAGCTCTACCTACTGTTGCAACAGCGCGGCGACTGGGACGCCTTGCTAGAAGACGCCGAAGCTTTTCTCAACCGCCTGATGGTACGCGGCAAATATCGCGATGCACTGCAGCTCTTGCAGCAGCTGCGTGAGCATCATCCTCATTTTCGTATTCATTCGCTCCCACTGACCTTGGAGTTGGCTCAACAAGCCGCCGCCGCAGAAGAGTTTCGCCTTGCCCTATGGCTGGCCCAGGATGCGCACACCCGTTTTGGACCCGAACCTGAACTCGCAAAGCTTTACCTGCTGGCTGCCCAAATTCTGGCGCAGCAGTTCAAGCAACATGACAAAGCGAAGATGTTTCTGAACTATGTACACACGCGTTTGGCCCAACATCTCCCTTCAGCACATAAAAGCGAGTGAAAACAGGTCGCTTTTTTGTTAGCGTTAGTCCGTCTATGCAGTGACCAACTGCCAACAAAAAGAAGGACTTGGACATGTCTCTACAGCGCTCACTTCAAATCGGCTTAAGTATCATCGCAATCAGTGTTTTGCTGGCTTGCAGCGATACACAACAGGAAACCCAAACCACCACTTCAACGCAATCCTTTACCTTTAAACTGGCTGAAACCTGGGGCCCGAATTTCCCTATTTTTGGCGATACCACGCAGCGCCTGGCCACGATGGTCGAGAGCATGTCCAACGGTCGCCTCAAGATCACCGTCGACTCCGCCAATAAACACAAAGCGCCATTTGGCATTTTCGATTTAGTGAAATCGGGCCAGTACGACATGGGCCATTCAGCCTCTTATTACTGGAAGGGTAAAATCCCCGCCACGATGTTCTTTACCACCATGCCATTCGGCATGATCGCGCCGGAACAGTACGCCTGGTTTTACCACGGGGGAGGCATGGAGCTAATGAGTGAACTCTATGCGCCACACAACATGCTGTCTTTCCCAGGCGGTAATACCGGTAACCAGATGGCCGGCTGGTTCAAGAAGGAAATCAAGTCAGTTTCTGATCTACAAGGCCTGAAAATACGGATACCCGGATTTGCCGGTGAAGTGTTGGCCAAACTCGGCGCAGCGCCGGTCAACATTGCGCCGGGCGAGCTATTTACTGCGCTGGAGCGCGGTACAGTGGATGCCGTCGAATGGGTCGGCCCCTCACTTGATTTACGCATGGGTTTCCATAAGATCGCCCCCTATTACTACACAGGCTGGCATGAGCCGGGCGCCGAATTACAGTTTTTGGTCAACAAAAAATCCTGGGACAGCCTCCCGACTGACCTACAGGAAATACTCCGCATCGCCATGCGTACGGCCGCCTATGATATGTACGCACAATCGACTCACGAAAGTGGCCAAAACTGGTCGACCATGCAACAGGAATTTCCTGATATCAAAGTCCTCACCTTCCCTGAGCAAGTCATGCGCGCCATGCGCGAAGCCAATGACGCACTGGTCGCCGAGGCCGCTGCCAGCGACGAGTTTTCGCGGCGCGTGCTCGCCTCGCAACAGGCCTACCTGAAGCAGGTGCGCCCATGGACCGAAATGAGTGACAAGGCCTATCTCGATAGTACGCGTTAATCCCCCAGCGGCAGCCCCTCGGCTGCCGCAGTTGTGTTAAGGATCTGTTTTCATGCTCTGGCTACAACGTATCGAGCACATCAGCGCTGCCTTGGCGCGTTTTAGCGGTGGAGTCGCGATACTCGCGACACTGCTTTTATTACTCAACGTCTTCAGCAACGTCGTGCGTCGCTATGCTTTCGACGCGGTTTCGATCGGATTGCAAGAAATGGAGTGGCATCTGTTTGCCGTGGCTTTCTTGTTTGGGGTGCCTTATGCCATGCATGAGAACGCCCATGTCCGCGTCGACATTCTGTACGAAAAATGGCCAGACCGGCGCAAAGCCTGGGTCAATTTGTGCGGGACCCTCTGTTTGGTGTGGCCTTTTTGCGTGCTATTGATGATCTACGGTGTGGAATTTAGTGCCGGTGCTTACGAGATGGGCGAAGGCAGTGGCGACCCTGGGGGCTTGCCCCACCGTTGGCTGATCAAGTCCGCAATACCTATAAGTTTCCTGTTCATGCTCTTGGTCAGCTCGACCTACATCACGCAGGCCCTGCGAGTCCTGTGCTACGGATACTCCTACGACAAAGCTCGGGGAGCGCATCTCTCATGACCGGATTAATAATGTTTCTGGTCGCACTGGCCTTGCTAGCACTCGGCTTCCCGGTCGCCTTTACGTTCGCCGGCGTTGCACTGGTATTCGGCGTGCTGGCGGAAGGCTTTGATCTGTTTGCGTTCATGCCCTACCGCGTGCAGAGCATTATGGAGAACACCATCTTGATGGCGATTCCCTTGTTCGTCTTTATGGGCGTCGTGTTACAAAAAACCAAACTGGCAGAACAACTACTTGAATCGATGGGGCAGATTTTTAGTCGCCTGCCCGGCGGATTGGCCATCAGTACCGTGTTAGTCGGCGCCTTACTCGCTGCATCGACCGGAGTGGTGGGCGCCAGCGTCGTCGCGATGGGCCTGATTTCTTTGCCATCGATGTTGAAGTATCGCTACGACAAAGGCTTGAGCTGCGGCACGATTTGCGCAGCGGGCACCTTGGGCCAAATCGTGCCTCCCTCGATCATTCTGATTATTCTGGGTGATGTACTCGGAGTACCGGTAGGCGATTTATTCCAAGCCGCTGTCGCGCCGGGGGTATTGCTGATTGGCCTTTATATTGGGTTCATCATGTATATCAGTTTGCGTCATCCCGAGCGCGCGCCAGCGCTACCGGCAGAGGAGGGCGATTACGGGCGGCAATTGCTGCGTGCCCTGAAGTCGGTTCTACCTCCGCTGGCGTTGATTATTATGGTGCTGGGCTCAATTTTCGAAGGCATCGCAACACCCACGGAAAGCTCAGCGCTGGGCGGCATTGGGGCACTATTGTTGGCGATCGCCTATCGTCAATTCAACCTGAAAATGCTGTGGGAAAGTGCACGCGAAACCGTGCTGGTCACCGCCATGGTTTTTGCCATTCTGCTGGGTGCGACAGCGTTCTCGATGACCTTCAGCTACACCGGCGGTGAAGCAGTGCTGGAACACTGGCTCACTCAATTGCCGGGTGAAAAATGGGGGTTCTTGATCTTTAGCATGTTGATTATTCTGATCTTGGGCTTCTTTATTGATTTTGTTGAAATCACCTTCATCATTGTACCCGTGCTCGCTCCGATTGCGGTGGCACTGGACATAAGCCCTCTCTGGTTTGCCATTCTGATCGCGATGAACCTGCAAACCAGCTTCCTGACACCCCCTTTTGGATTTAGCTTGTTTTATCTCAAGGGTGTCGCCCCGCCGGCGATAAGTACCGGCGATATTTACCGCGGTATTGTACCGTTTATTATTTTACAACTGCTCGTCCTATTATTGATTCTGATTTTCCCCACTTGGTTTGGCTTGTGAGCCCGGGTGGACGCAGCGCAACATATGTGACTCAAAGACCGGGCCGATCAATAACGTATCACCATGGCGCACCGCGACACTGGAGCCAGACAGTTGCGCGCCACTGTCGACATACAATCGCTCGACCTGGGGATTCGGACCAAACTTCATGCGAATCACTTCAGATGGGGAATGCTTGTTGCCGTCCATCATATGACCCAGAAAATCAAAGAGTTTGGGATGAGCACCGGTAAGCAAATCGCCGCTTGGGTCCCATTCCAAATTGTCTGCGCCGCTATCGATGAAGAGGTCCTCCACATGACTCCAGCTGTGGTTATTCTCACCCCGCTTATAACGACTAACCTTGCGGGCAGTTGTTTGTGCCACGTACAGTTCCTGCTGATCAGATGACAAGGCAATGCCATTGGCCAAGCGTAGCCCTTCAATCACCACCTGCGCTTGCTCGCCGTCAAAATGCACCACGTTCGACCAGGCCAGGCCCAAATAATCTTCGACCTTTTCCAATATGCTGTGACGAGGGAAGCCATGATCATTCGTCACCAACAAGGTGCCATCGCGTAGCACCACCAGATCGTTGGGTGAAATCAGCTCGGGGAAACTCAACTGGCGAGTCAGTTTTAAACGGTTGTCTGGTTCCACCGCGAAGACATCAATGGAATGCTCTCTTGGCGTAATATGATTAATTACATATAAGGTGCGGGCGCCGGTATCGCTGATCTGTAGATAGATGCCATGTGGATGAAAAACACCTGGATGATCATGTTCCATCTTGATGGGCACCGCGTCCGGGTGGCTCAGATCCAGGCTCCAAATATCTCCATTTGGCTCCTGCGATTGGTCACCCGTGAGGATATATGCGCGACGCGTATCTGCCCCAATGTAAGCGATCGCCCGCGCTTGATCAATCGTCATATCTTCCGCCCCGACGGGGCCATAAAGCGCTTCACATTGTCCGAAAGATTTTTCCTCCAGTTCGTACAACACGCCGCCGTCACTGACCAGACGATAGCCTTGGAAACTCACTGCCAAGAGTAAAGCAAACAGGAACATTCTTTTTATCATTGATTGTCTCCAAAAGGCTTTAGCAAACTCCGATGAGTTCCCTGTTGCCTATGCACAATCAGAGGGGCGACAGGGAATTCATCAGCGGTTCGGATATTATTCAGGGTTTTCGAGCCGCTCAAGTAGCAGCGAATACTCATGAGATTTTGCCACATTTTGGCGCCGCGCATATTCATCATGCAAGAGTCGGCAAGCCTCCATAATGATCGGTCGTTCACCGGCTAATTCTAGAAAGAGGTAAGCCTGCTCGGCTTTGTTAAGATCACCATGCTTGATAAAGATGGCCATCATTTGGTGATAATGTTCAGGCTTGAGCCGGGCACGTGCTCGCTGCTTGGTTAAGGCGCCTTTCTGTACATCCTCAAACAAGCCCAACATCATTTCGTAATCGTTCTGACGCGTCGCAAACTCCACGCGCTTTCGAGCACAAGCCCAAAAGGTTTCACCTTCTGGCTGCAGTTTCTCCAGGCAATACAATTGCTCAAGAATGATTCGAGAATCAGGAAAACGGTGCATCAAATTTAACAACTGCTTGCGCGCCAACCCAAAATCCATACTCGAAATGGACTGCATTGCCTCCGCCAGTCCCGCCCGTTCAGCCCATGCCTGTTTTTCACTCTCACCCGATTCCACTTGCAATTCAGGCTCGCGGCAAACCCATGGCCTAGCAAGCAGCCCCATGCAAAATATCAATGTGGCCGTCAGCATGGATGTCCCATCCTGCCAAGCAAACCAGCCATCGATAAAAAACAAGGCCCCTATCAGTGATAAGGCGGCGGCAATGCGCCATACACCGCGCTTACCGAGGGCGGAAATATTTTGATACCAAATGGCGACGGCCAAACCCAGCAGCAACATTAAAAGCCAAGAACCACCTAACACAATTGGACTACTCGAAGAAGCGAACAGTGAATAAGTCCATGCTCCTACCGTTAAGGCGGTTACAGTCAGTACAATAAAGCGTTTACGCCTTAGAAAGGCCTCCACGAAGATCCCCACCAGCGCTAACAAGCTGACATAGAGCATAAGCCTTAAAGGGTGATGGTCCGTCAATAAATGCGTTAATGAGGACGACCATCTGAATTGCTCAGGGATGATTCCTAGCGAGTGCGTACTAAAGCGCGCTCTTAGCGGTGCAACTAAACGCTGCTGTAAATCCAGCCACTGCCTCATCTGGTGTGGCTCAAATAACAGCTCACCTTCGTTGCGCAAATAATCTGGAAAGCCGCGATCCGCAAACAAAATCCGTAGCAAGGCGAGCTTGTCGTTAGACTCATGTAGACTTGAAAAATGTTCAATATCCGCTCGACGCCCGAAACCTTCTATATTGAAGCGACGCTCAAGATACTGAACGTAAAGCGGCGCCTCCAGGCTTAATAAGATCTCTGCTTCATCACGCTCCAAAAATTTATGCAGAGCAGCTCTGTCGTTAACGTTAACTACGGCATATAGAACGAGTATTAGTAGTGCGCCCCCCCAAATCATCCAAGGAACTGGCAAACCCATCATTCTGATATTATTGATTTTTTCTTTTATTCTCAGCAGTTTTTGCATAGTTGTATAACGTCATCTCTGACAATTACTCTTAGATTTTTACGAACCCGATTTACCCAACATAAAACATGAACACTGTTCTGCTTTGTAGCTTTTTTTTGCCAGCGCTATCCCCTATCAAATTTGCGCGCTATAATTTTCCCCGCTATTTAAGGAGGAGTATTCACTATGTCAGATCTGGTCAAACTATTTGAAGAAACCGTTGACTTCGTGCAAAACGGCGAAGGCAACGTCAACCCATCAAACGAACTTAAATTAAAGTTGTATGCCCTATACAAACAAGCCACGGAAGGAGACGTCAGCGGTAGCAAACCCGGCATGTTCGATTTCGTGGGTCAGGCCAAGTATCAGGCACGCACCGAGCTCAAGGGAATGTCCAAAGAGGATGCAATGCAGCAGTATATCGACACGGTAAAATCTGCGACCTCCTAATAGCTTAGACGGTATTCGGCAGCTTTCTGAGTCGTCCACTCTTCATGCAAGTTGCCGTTCCAACTCATAACCTCATTTCCGCTACTAAAATTTGATAAAGGAAAAGACGATGAGTGTGATGCAAGCGATAGAAGAAAGCCAGCCAGGTCTGGCGGCTGAATTTTCTCATGCCGCTCGCGCGCAGTCGCTGACCGAGCGATCGAGCCATAATTACCAACATTGGATAATTCAGTACCTGAGTTATTTTGAAATGCGTAATCCTCGTTCACTGAGCGAGAACAACGTGCGTGAATTTCTTAGACATTTGGCGGGACAGATGTCGCTATCCAAGGCGCGACTGAACCAAGCCCGCGAAGCCTTACTCTTTCTGTATGAGAAAGTGCTGCACAAACCGCTGTTGGCAGAAGAAGTCTATGTGTAAGAACACCGCAGATCATGCCAGGGCGATTACTGCCCTGGATCACCTTCAATGACCACTTGTTCATTCTCAAATTTCAAATAAAAGCAGCTTCGGCGGTAGGTATGGCAAGCCGCACCAACTTGCTCGACTTCCGCCAACAACACATCGCCATCACAGTCGGCTCGCAAGGCTAGCAGGCGCTGACGGTGCCCAGAACTCTCACCCTTGCGCCACAAACAGGCACGCGAGCGGGAAAAATAACACATTTGAGCCGTTTCCAGGGTTTCCGCCAAGGCTGCACGATTCATCCAGGCAAACATTAATACTTCGCGCGTCGCAAAGTCCTGCACGATAACCGGCAATAAGCCATCCTCGGTGAAATTGAGTTGAGCGATGACCTCATCAAGATTCAACGCGCTGCCTGCGGCTAATGACTCGATGTTTTTGAACCAGCTTTTCAATGTGCCCTCCTTACGGGCATCCGTTTCGGGTCAGGCGGAAAGATGACGCGGCTTGATCCAACGCTGCAATAGACCATTTTGTAAGCCTAAAAGTGTCGAGAGAAGATAGCACAGCCCCAGCACGACAATGATGGTCGGCCCTGTCGCCCAACCAAAGTTGAACGATAAAAGCAAACCGACATAGCTTGCAACGCAGCCGATCACAATCGCGGCCAACATCAGGGCATCCAAACGTTTGAACCAAAATTTCGCGATTGCGGCAGGCAAGATCATCATACCCACCGACATCAGGGTTCCGAGCGCATTAAAACCCGCCACCAGATTAAGAACGACCAGAATCAAAAAGGTAAAATGTGCATATGGGCTCAAGCGGCTGACCGTTTGCAAATAGACACGATCCACGCACTCCAAGACTAAAGGCCGATAGATTAGCGCCAAAGCCAACCATGTGAGCGCGGAAATGCCGGTTAAAAATAGCAAGGCTTCCCGATCCAACGCCAAGGCCGAACCAAATAGAATGTGCAGCAGATCCAGCTGGCTACCACTGGCCGAGATAATCAACACACCCGCCGCGAGTGAAATGAGATAGAACGCCGCCAGGCTCGCCTCCTCAGCAGCGGCTGTTAGACGTGAAACCAACGCCGAAAAAAGCACCACCACCGCACCCGCCAGCATTCCACCCAAGGTCATCGCGCCAATCGATAAACCTGAAACCAAATAGCCAATCGCCGCCCCCGGAAGAATCGCATGAGCCATTGCATCGCCCGTCAAACTCATACGCCGCAGCATCAATAAAACGCCAACCGGCGCAGCGCTGATGGCAATGATCATGCACCCCAACAAGGCGCGCTTCATAAAGGCAAATTCAATAAAGGGTGTAAACAGCAAATCAGTCATCGTGTCGTTCGCTATCCTTGCGCTTAATCATGACCACAGAACTCCGCATGTTCATCAAATGCCTCGTTTAGCTGGTTAGCACGCCGCAGATTTTCAGAGTTTAGGACTTGTTCCGTCTCACCATAGGCGATCAATTTGCGTGACAGGATCAAGGCATGAGGAAAGTGGTTTTTTACTTGGGCGAGATCATGCAATACCGCTAACACAGTTTTGCCTTCGGCATGCCAATGCTCGATCAGATGGATCAGATAATCAGTCGTTTGCTGATCGATGCCAGTGAACGGCTCATCCAGCAAAATCAACTCAGCATCTTGTACCATCAAGCGGGCGAACAGCACGCGCTGCATTTGCCCCCCCGACAGCGTACCCAGCTGTCGGGATTGAAACCCTTGTAAACCCAAACGCTCCAATGCACGATTGATGCTCACCCGATCACTGCTTGAGATGGCGGCCATCGCACCACGGTGGCGCCATAATCCCATCGCCACAAATTCAAACACGGTGATTGGAAAGCCCTTATCCAGTACGGCTTGCTGCGGCAGGTAGGCGATTTGCTCGCGACTGAACGAATTAAAACGCAGGCTACCCGACAAAGGGTCTAACTGCCCAACCAGTGCTTTCAACAAAGTAGACTTACCCGCGCCATTAGGCCCCACGATTGCCATCATGACCCCGGCCTTGATCTCTAAAGTGAGATGATGCACCGCAGGGTGTCGCTCATAGCCAAGCGTGAGGTTTTCAATACTGATCAACGCGCTTGGCACTACGCAATCCACCATACGGCCAGAAACAATGCGAGATTGACCGACAACGCCAGCACCAGCCGTGTTGCGACACCGCATGTCAGGAGAGAGAAGTACATGTTTGCCTCATTTCGGAACAGCGCTAGGTGGCTGCCCGCAGGACCAAAAGAGAGGAATGCGAAATGTTATGTTATAACGCTCGCTGAAGCAAACTCTAGAGGCGTACAATCTGAAACGTCTGGCTACAAGATTACAACGGCACCCAAGTCCCGAGTTGATTTAGTATTGAAATCATAGCCTGTAAGGATATCCGTTTTATCAATTGCCTTTGCAACGAGGCTGCATGGCACGCCGAAAGTGCCGCTGGCAAATGGGCTATATATGATTAAGGAATAACCAGAATATTGAATGAACCACACGTATTAAGCAGACAGTTGACTACTTAATCAGTTAAATCAACACTTAGAAGGCAACCAACAATAATAACCATATCGGAGGCGTTATGAGTTTATTGCACACTTTTGGTATCCTGACACACCCTGACAAAGAATGGGAATCCATTCGCGCTGAGCACGAGTCAACCACCAAGCTGTATCTCACTCATGTGCTCTTACTGGCTCTGATCCCAGCAGCCTCCGCGTTTTATGGCACGACCGAAGTTGGCTGGCGCATTGGTGACGGCGAGCTGGTTCGCCTAAGCCAGAGCAGCGCGCTTCAGCTTTGCGTCCTGTTTTATGCGGCCATGCTCTGCGGCATTTATGTTTTGGGCAAATTCATTGACTTCTTTTCGTTGACCTATGGCGTAGACCCTGCCGAACATCGCGGTATTGCGTTGGCTGCCTACACTGCCACGCCGCTGTTTCTGGTGGGCGTGATTGCAGTTTATCCGGTGCTCTGGGTCAACATGGCTGCCGGCGTCATCGCCGTATGCTGGGCGGTGTACCTGCTGTATGAAGGCCTGCCAATACTGATGAAAATTCCACAAGAGCGCGGTTTTATGTTCGCCTCCTCGGTCCTGACTGTCGGATTAGTGATGTTGGTCGGCCTGTTCGCGATCAGCGTTGTGGTTTGGAGTGTCGGGATCGGCCCCGTTTATGTGAGTTAGGCCCCAGCCTCTCCCAAAGCCCGCAAAAGCGGGCTTTGTTGTTTAGATGCGCCCCTTAGAAGAGCCATTCAAACTCGTGAAATGTTTTTGCGGGTGACATTGACTGGCACATGCCGCTAAAATCTCGTCTATCTCATTGCTGCAACACTCCCGCCTGGAGCCCGCTCATCAGTGGCCATTTTGACGTCTGACGCCCCCCCTGCCTCACGCAAACAAGTCGATTTTTTGCGGCGAGAAAATGCAATTCTTGATGCCGCGGTGAAACTTTTTGAAGGCCCACACTGGGAACAGGTCACCGTCGAGCAGATCGCCCGCGAAGCCAATATCGGCAAAGGCACCGTCTATAAGCATTTTAAACGCAAGGAAGAAATCCATGCGCGGATTGCACTCGCCTTTAATCGCACACTGATGGACCAGTTTAATGCGGTCGAACAGCGCTCAGACGTGATTGCGACCTTGCAGGAGTTGATTCGTGTCGCCTTCCGCCAGTTCATGGCGCGGCCGGCCGAGGCCAGGGTCAACCTTTACTGCAAGCGCGAGGATTTTCGCGGGCGCTTGTCCGAAGACTACCGGCAGGCTTTCGCCTCTGTCGAAAGCGAATTCAAGACTTTTGTAACGCAAACCCTGACACGCGGCATGAATGCAGGCCTGATTCCAAAACGCCCCATCGAACACATGATGCTCGGCTTGGAAGCAACCTTTGAAGGCACGCTAAGTATGATGTGGAATCAGAGTGTGCGCACCATTCACGACGATCTAGCCGACAATCACGAAGTCATCATTACAGTGGTGAGCGAGTACATGCTAGCCGGAATAGTAGGTTTGCAGCACCCTCAATAGGGTTCTCAGTGACGAGGTATTCTCACCCTTCACACCGCGGAACACCGAAAAACGTATTTGCATCCACAGCAAAAGAAAAAGGACGCCACATTCCATGCGGCGTCCTCGGAAAGGCGCGTCCCTTGCTGATCCATCAGCGCGATTCTCCTTGAGGTGCTTCCTTTGTACTTCCTGTACTTCGTCCGTCCTTGATGGTGCTCATAATAGGGGGCTTTTCAGGCGGCCAATAGAGTAAATGTCTGGAACTCCTGTAAGCGATTGCCTACAGCCTCGTTCATGCTCAGCCACAATAACCTGCGCTGGCTCTAGCCGTGGCGACGCGACCCTGCAGATGCGACCCTGGCGCAGAAAGCGAATTGTTATCGCTGGTAACACAAGAAAAAACGTGGCGGAGTTAAGGATCAAGGTACCAAAAAAGAAAAAGGACGCTACATTCCATGCAGCGTCCTCGGAAAGGCGCATCCTTTGCTGATCCCTCAGCGCGATTCTCCTTGAGGTGCTTCCCTTGTACTCCCTGTACCTCGTCAGTCCTTATATGGCGCACATCATAGGATGATTGGGCAGATACACAAATGGCAAATATCTGGTAGTTTTGTAAGAGATTTCCTACACCACAAACTTCGTGTGAGGCGCACGACTCATGCCGATTGAACGAGCGAAAAATACACCTGGCGGCGCTGCCAATTGACCTCTTTCAACTTCACCTGAATTCTCTGATCCAAAGAAAAGCTTAATTTTTCGCCGATCAGCGTCATGTGATCATTGTTGAAACTGAACTTGCCGTTCAGTTCTCGCACCTCGACCGTGCCTTCAATACCTGTCTCTTCCAAGCGCACCTGCACTCCCGCTGCAAAGACCCGATGCACACGCGCCCAATGCACCGCTGTATCACGCGTCATGTATTCGCACTTGAGCCATTGCTCCAGCTCATTTTGGGTAGTGCGCACGCGTGCCAGGGCGGCCTCGAGTTGCTCACACAATTGTGGCGTCAGTGCCACGGCCGTCGCTGCACCCAACTGACGATGTACCATAAAATCCACCGCTTTACGCAGCGGCGAGGTTATCGTCGTATAAGCGGCCAGGCCCATCCCGAAATGCGGCTTCGCCTGCGTTGATAGCTGGGCTCGCTCCAACTGTCGATTCAATACCAGCTGCCAGGGTTTGAGCTCCTCTTGCTGCTGTAGCAACTGATTGAGTGCGACGAAACCCGGCAAAGTATCGATACCTCCGTCGCTCTCCGGTAGCAGTTTGAGCTCGCCGATTAATCGATTGACACTTTCGCGTCGATCATCGCGTACCCCAGCATGGCAAACATACAAGCTGTCACAACCTTGTTGGCATAAGTTGGCCGCCACAGTGCGATTGACCAAGACCATCGCTTCCTCAACGATTTGGTGTGCAATCGTATGGGGTTTAGCCTTGATACTACGGATTCGGCGATTTTCATCCAGCTCCAGAAAGTAATCCTGCCGCTCACCGCCCAGCAGGCAATGCTTTCGGCGCCAGGCTTGCAGTGCTAAACCCAGCTCCTGCATCGCCTGCAGAGACTTTGCGATCTCTGCGTTCTGGATCGCGGTCGCATCACCTTGCTCCAGAAACAACGCTACCTCTTCATAGCTCAGCTTACGATGGGAACTGATTACAGCGCTGTACACATCGTATTCACGTACAGAGCCATCTACAGCCAGCTCAAAACTCAAAACCTTAGCCAGACGCCGCCGCCCCTCGACCAAAGAGCACAAATCTGACGACAACTTGGCCGGCAGCATGGGTATTTGCTGCCCCGGTAAATACACTGAACTGGCCCGGCTCAACAACTCTTGCTCGATGGCCGATCCGGACGCGATCAAGGCGGACGGATCGGCAATCGCCACCTGCAAGCGCCACCCCGACTCAAGTTTTTGAGCCCAAATCGCGTCATCCAGGTCAACCGTACTACGTGCATCAATGGTGACAAAAGGCACGCCTGAAAGATCAAGCCGTCCTTCCGCCTGCTCCAACACAGCGGCCTCTGTGAGAGACTCCAACTGCGTCTCGACCGCTTTGGGCCAAGCACATCGCAGCGCATTCTTGCGAATCATATATTGCCAAATAGCATCCGGGCTTTGTGGCAAGACTTCAGCCACCTTGGCTTGCGCCTTACCACTGCGAAACGGATGCTGGGTGAGTACACACCGCACCAAATCGTCAGCCTTGGCTTTACCTCGCTTGTCTGGCGGAACAAAAATCCAACGACTCATGCCGGGCAGATCGGGCTCAACAAAGTGTGCTTTACCACTCACCACATAGCGCCCCCAGAACTCCTGGGTGTTACTCTTGATCAGTTTTTCCAGAACCGCGAGGGTTTTTTGGCCACCCTCTTTCTTTAATTCGACCTCGACATAATCCTCGGGCAACACGCGTTCCATTTCCGTCGCTGGCAGGTAAATATCTTTGCCAGAATCCAAACGAACAAAACCGAACTTCTGTCCGGTGGCCCGCACCGTCCCTCGATGAAGGTTGCGGCTGGCATGGATATCATTTTTCAGCTGCTTTAGTTGTTGCAGCGCGTCTGAGCTAAGCATGGAGAATCCTGTTGGACAGAAATTGGAGGATAAGCGAGGAAAAACCTAATTACGTGCAGCCTGAGTCAGGAATTCATCACGCGTTGCCTGGGATTGCCGCAGCGCACCCAACATGACCGAAGTGTTCATCACCGAGTTCTGCTTTTCAACACCGCGCATCATCATACACATGTGCTTCGCCTCAATAATCACGCCCACCCCACGCGCATTGGTGACTTGTTGCACCGCATCAGCGATTTGTCGTGTAAGGTTTTCTTGAATTTGTAAACGGCGAGCATACATATCAACGATACGTGCAAACTTGGATAAGCCTAACACCTTTCCGTGAGGCAAATAAGCGATATGACAACGCCCAATAAAAGGAAGGAGATGATGTTCGCAGAGGGAGTAAAGTTCGATATTGCGGACGATCACCATTTGATCATTGTCTGACTCGAAAATCGCGCCATTGACCACCTCATCCAGTGAAGTGCTATAGCCTTGAGTCAAAAACTGCATCGCCTTTGCAGCACGCATTGGCGTATCACGAAGGCCCTCTCGGGAACTGTCTTCACCCAAGTCTTCAATGATCGATTTATAGTGTTGAGCGATGTTTGCAATCATGGCCGAATTCCGCAGACAACGAAAACGCCACAATCTAACACGCCAATTCCAATGGTGGAACTTATTTGTCGAAGTGTCGAAACCTGGCCAGTGCAAATCGCTCAGGCAGGGCTTTTGCCTTCACCCCGACACGGACAACTCCGCCAGTAGCGCTTCTGCTTCCAATCGCAACACCCAGTATCGCAAACTGTGCACGCTCGCTGTAGCCAATTGCGCACACTTGCCTTGATACAATCGCATTAACAATGCTTGTTCTGCAACGTTGGACATAATCACCTCAACGTAAATTGGGCTCCTTGCCGGTTGATTGCCGTCTCACAGTATGGCATTCAATTATCTTGCCAAAGACTGGCCTCACTAGACGTACAATCCAAAAAACCCGAGATATCAGACTCTTACAGCCACACTTCGGCACAACGTTGAATCAATAAAAAACCCCAGGCAGTACAAACTGTATAATTTTCTGGCACGTTTTGTCAGTTATTCGACATCTACGTGCCATCACGACACTTTTTATTGTGGGAATTACTTCAATCTTCGTAACTGCTGCAAGAGTTTTTCGCAACTGCTGAGTCCGGCGCCACTCTCGCTGGCCAATTCCTCCAGTTCCTCCAGCACAGTGTCCAGCTCTTTGCGCAGCTTTTCGGTACTGGCGACTTGATCGTCAATATTTTCTGACAAGGCCGCAGAAGCCGCCGCGCTCTGTTGCGCCGAAGCTTCCATACCACTCAGATTTTTCAGCGTTTCTTTAGCAATGGTGACACTACTATTGATGACCTCGGCCACTTCTTGCTGCTTGGCGATGACCGAGTTGGAAATGTCGGTGATCTTGGTAATCTCGCGCTGAATTTGTTCAGCCGACTCATTGGATGTGTTGGCCAGTTGGCGGACTTCGTCTGCAACGACGGCGAATCCGCGGCCATGCTCACCCGCTCTCGCCGCTTCTATTGCAGCATTCAACGCCAGTAGGTTGGTCTGATCGGCAATCGCCTTGATGGATTCGAGCAATTTGCTGATGGTCTTGTTGCTCTGATCCAGGTTTTCCAATAGAGATGTGAACTCAGAGATATAGTGAGAGGATGTTTCGACATTATCCGAAAGTTGACGCATGTCAGCACTGCACTGGCGTGATAAAGAGGCCGTTTGATCAACATGACTGACCGCATCCTGGGCTGACGCATGAGTACGCTGCATGAGCTCATTGAGATCCTGCATCTGTTCCAGACCACCGTTCATTCTGGCGTTCACATTTCGGGTCTGTTTCTGCGCTGACACCATGCCAGATTGCACAGTCTCGGCTAGACCAGGTAAACGCTCGGCCATTAACTGGTCGAGCACTGCAGCTTTCTGCTGCAGCGCATCCAGTTCACTCTGATCAACGATCACTTGGCCTTCATTCAGGCGTACTTTTCCAAAACCAAACATGAAACACCCCAATCTTACGAGCCAAAGGCGCTCGCTATTCTAAAATAACCCATTCTAATGACCGTCTCGTCACCGCGTCGGAGAAACCGCCGTTTTTAATTCAGTGTAGTTGCAAGTGTCTAATGTGCGAGATTTTCAACGCAAAAACGCTTAAAAAACTACACTGAGCACTGATGACTCATCATATTGGCCAACCACGCATCAACACTCTGCACACCCTGGACCGGCAAGCAGCAATGGGAGATTTGCAATGTTGGTAACTCGCCAATCTCATAATGATGCGTGGCATGAAGTAAATCCTGTAATAGCGAAGTGGCTCCCGCCTCACCGGTTTCCAACAACAGGAAAACGAAGCGATTGTCAGTCAGCCTGAAGAGTCGATCCGTGGTACGCAGGCGACTACGCCATAAACCACACAATTTACGCAGCCCTGCATCCGCCGGGATTGGGAGCGAAGCATTTGCTTCCGTGGCAGACTGCACGCAAAAAACCAATGCGCAAACCGCAGTGCCGTATCGTTTATGCAAAGCCAAAGCGGCTTGCAAGGCTTCCCTTAGTCGCAGTTTGTTTTCACAACCGGTCTCCAAATCTGAGCCTGAAAGCTGGATGACCCGACGAAGGGACTGGCGAAATGTATCTTTGGTCAAATAACACATCGCTACCAGGCACAAATAGGGAAGCGTCACCATCAGTAAAAATTGCGAAGCAGGCAAACTTGCGCAATAGGCCAAAGCAAGCAAAGCCAAGCCAGCCACCAATAAAAAGCGTGTAAATGACAGCAGAATACTGCTCGCGCACAACAGACCGGGCCACCAAAATCACTGGGCTGATTCAGGGTTTTGTCGAATGGCCAGGATGAACACGGCCCAACTTGAGAGCGCCAGGACGGTGTGCAGGTTTTGCGAGAAAACATGCCACCCTTGAGGATTGCCGGTCTTGAGCAAAGCAAACACGTAGCACACGACCAGCGGTATTCCTGGCACCCAGATCATTGGGCTCGAAGCCGTGAGAATCAGATACATCGCCACGAAAAGCTGCCCAGACAAGGCGCCCTGCGTGGCTCGTAGCGTGTAGCGCTGGAGGCTGTTTTGCATGGCGATGCTAACGCCGCTCTATTCGGTGCGAGTCGACAAGGACTCAAACCTGTTGATAGACCAAGGATTCCAGATAGTCCAGATTGGGGATCACGGCATCTTCACCGTCGATCCGTACACGCATCGCCTCGGCCGGACCTACTGCTTTGTCGCCTTCCTTGATCAAATCAGATGAGACCTTGACCAAGCGCGGTATGCCCTGTGTCAGTAAGGCGAAAAAGGGGATGCGTCTTGCCTGTTCGCCAATCGTATTGATCACTGCAATACGCGCACTGGGCGCGCACTCATAGCGTCCGGTCCGATTGGCCAATTCATAACAAATTAAGGGGATGTCGATACCACGCCAGCGCACCATACCGAGATAATAATCCGGGGTGTTCTCGGTGCGTGTTGGCTCTTGATAGCCCACGACTTCCGCGACACTGACGTTGGGCAGCAGCAGCTTGTCACCTGCCATCGGAAGATACAGGCTGGCCATAACACTCTGAACTTCCGACATGGTACTCTCGCTCCTCTTCAAAATATTATCTGATTGCCGCTCAACTAAAGCGTTTTGTCAATGCCTGCGCCAACTCTTGCGGCGAGCCGCTAAAGTCGCTGCAGCCCAAGTCCAGCACCGATTGCGGCATCGACGCATTGGCGCAACTTTGCGGGCTTTGGGTCCAAACCTGACATCCTGCTTGCTTCATGCGCGGGATGGTGCCCGCACCATCATTACCCATGCCACTGAAAACGATGACGTGACAGCGCGTGCCATAATAGCTAAATGCATGGGCGAGAAACTGGTCAATCGAAGGCGCATATGGCCCTATCCAAGGTTCGTCGTTAGTCACCACACCGAAGTCGCTAATGCGAATTTGATGTGTGACAGGTACCATCAGGACCTCACCATTGTGCAATACGCTACCCGCCGTGGCCGGCTTCATCGAGACTGTAGAGTGCCGCGCCAGCACTTGCGAAAGCACGCGCGCTGCTGTGTCATCCACGTGCTGAACATAGTAAAACCCCACCGGAACAATCACCGGCAAGGCATCCAAAAACTGCTTTACCGCAGCCGGGCCTCCGAGAGAGGCCACCAAAATCCACACCTCATTCGCCGCCGCGTTACTTACCGGAGCACGTTCTGAGCGCGCCGGCATCGCCGCCGCCTGATCACTCAGGGCGGCCACCGTTGCCTGACTTTCAGGTTGAGCCAACTGACCGAGAAAGGATTCCAGTTTGCCAATCATCCTGCGTTCCCAAGCCAGGTAACCGTCTTCTTGTCCAGCAGGAGGCCGTCCAGGCCCAAACAATATCGGCTGGTCGAACTGCTCCAGGCGCTCCATCACCGCATCTGGCGAGCACTCATCTGCAAGATCGACGATCCAACAGGCAAGCTCTGCCAGCCGCTGATCGCTTTGAAACTCCAACAAACGTGGCTCACAACATACCGCGACCTGCAGTCCGTAACGGCCAAGCAGCTCGCTAAAGTATTTGCGCTGCAGCGGACAGTCAGATATCACGCCGGCTTTGAGCGAGGAGGCGAGGGAACTCTCACGGCTCACACTAGTTTCCTCTGCTCGGCCGTAGGTTTATCGTTCGGTCAAACGTTCTATCGTTTGCAGCAGATCTTGCTCCTGGAAGGGCTTGCCCAAATATTCATTCACACCGATGGCCAACGCACGCTCTCGGTGCTTAGCGCCTGTGCGCGAAGTGATCATGATGATCGGTACCTCTTTGAGTCGCTCATCATGGCGCACCAGCGTTGCCACCTCAAAACCATCCATGCGCGGCATCTCGATATCGAGCAACATGACATCCGGCTTATGATCCTGCAACAGCGCAATCGCATCCACACCGTCCTTCGCGGTGATGACTTCCATCCCGCTGCGTTCCAGCAAACGCGTGGTAACTTTGCGCACGGTGACCGAATCGTCGACCACCATGACCAGTGTTGGACGCTGCTCCTCTGGGACAAATTCCTCTTCCTGATACTGCGGCATTTCGAAACCGGCAATCGCTTCTTCGCGGATCATGGCTGGCATATCCAGGATCACTACCACGCTACCATCACCCAGAATCGTCGCGCCCGACACACCGTTCACGTTAGCAAATTGCGGTCCCAGACTTTTCACCACGATTTCGCGGCTGCCCATCAGGCTATCAACCTGCAATGCCATCGGTTCCTCTGCACCACGCACCAGAATCACTGGTAAGGGCAGGGGCTGGCCCTGTAACTTTGGCTGATGGGTGGAGTTGAGCAGTTGTCCGAGATACTGCAATTTGTACTGACGCCCCGCATATTCGTAGAGCGGGGCATCTGGCCGATAGTATTCTTCCAATTCGTAGGGGCTGACGCGCACAATACCTTCGATGGTATTCAAGGGGATGGCATAGAAGTCTTCACCAATACTCACCATCAGCGCGCGGTTGACCGAGACCGTGAACGGCAAACGAATACAGAATTCGGTACCGCGACCCAGCACTGAATCGATCTCGATGGTGCCGCCCATCTGTTTGATTTCACTCGCCACCACGTCCATGCCGACCCCACGGCCGGAAATCTGAGTGACTTTTTCGGCCGTACTAAAGCCGGGCAACATAATGAATTGAAGAATTTCATGCCGCGAAGGCTGCACACCCGACTTGACCAAACCCTGGCTGATCGCCTTCGCCAGCACACGCTCATCATTAATGCCGCCGCCATCATCTTTCATGCGCAATACAACGTTGCCGCCTTCACGCGACAGACTGAGTGTAATGCGACCCGTTGCGGACTTGCCCGCCTTGCGCCGCTGCTCAGCATTCTCAATACCATGATCCAGCGCATTACGCAGCATGTGCTCCAGAGGGGCAACCATACGCTCCAATATGGAGCGATCCATTTCGCCCTCGGCATTCAACACATCAAATTCGACTTCCTTGCTCAACTCACCGCTGATCTGACGCACGATACGACGCAGCCGCGGTACCATTGATGAGAACGGGATCATCCGCGTTTTCATCAAGCCTTCTTGCAGCTCTGAATTGATACGTGACTGCTGCAACAGCAGTGTTTCTGCATCACGCGCGCGCTCGGCGAGCGTGTCACGCAGCTCGAGCAAGTCGGTGGTACTTTCAGTCAGTGATCGCGAAAGTTGCTGAATGGATGAGTAGCGGTCCATTTCCAGCGGGTCAAAGTCTTCGTAGTCCTTACCACCAAAGCCTTCCTTCTCGGCACGGAACAGAACCTGCGCCTCGGTTTCCATTTCCATGCGGCGTAATTGCTCACGCAAACGCTCGATGGTGGCAGCCATTTCTTCCAGCGTGAAACCAAAGTCACTGATTTGCTGCTCCAAACGACCCCGCGCAATACTGGTTTCACCCGCCAGGTTAACCAGCTGCTCCATCAATTGCGAGGAGACGCGCACCGACTCTTGTGCCGCCGCCGCCTGATTGGCCTTCTGACGTTCGCGAGTCTGTCGCGGTTTGGCCGTTTTGACCACCACTTTGCTGTCGCTTGCTTTGGCCGTGGGCGCGCCATGAGCGGGCACTGCAGGTTTGCTTGTCGGCACCCCGGCACGCACGATCTGTTTGAGCTCGTCTACCAGTTTGGACAGCACTTCCTGCCGCGCTAGAACCTGCTCCTTAAAGGCGCCCGTGAAATATTGCTGTTGCTTCTGCGCATCGATCAACAAGGTTTCTAAGTCATGGCTTTCATCCGCCAGACGCGCAATATTAGACAGGCGAGCGCCACCCTTCAGGGTATGCAGCACACGCTGCAATTCCAAATTGTGTAACTCGTTATCGGGCGTCTTCGCCCAGGCACCAATGTGCTCCTCGAGGCTCTCGATCAATTCGACCGCCTCTTCCGCAAACATTTCCAGTACCTCAGGGTCGAGACCCGAGATATCACCAATCAACGCGTATTTCTGGACCTCAGGCGTTGCGCTATCGCTTGCCGCCACTTGTGTGCCAGCCAATCGCAGTGCTTGCACCAGTTCCGGATGGGCTTCGACTGCCTGGTTCTGCAGCAAGGCTTCAATCATTTGGTTCAACACTTCATAGGCGTCGAACATGACCGCCAACAAAGCCTTGGGATCCGGCACCTCACCTTTGACCAGGCGCTCCAAACGTTTCTCGGCCGCTTCTGCAATATCACCAATGGCATCCACATCGGCCAAACGTGCACCGCCCTTCAGCGTGTGCATTTCTCGCTGCAGTTCAAAGACGCCATCGATGCCTTCGTCGTCTTCCTTCCACCGTTCTAAATAGTCGGCAGCAGCGGACAGAATGTCGCGGCTTTCTTCCAGGAACAAGGGCAACAAATCGCCATCCAGCGCGGTATCTGCGGTCGGCGTTTTTGCTTTGCCAGCGCTCTTCTTCTCCGCTTTTTTGGCTTTTTTGTCTTGTTTTTTCTCAGTGGCTGCAGGCGCTTGCTCCGTCGTTTGGGCACTTGACTCTGGCTCCGGTACCGCTGAGCTGGCACCACTGATCACGTCGCGCACCTGAGTCAAAAGCGCAGAGGCTTGGCCTATTGGCTGACCCGCAGAGACCTCATCCACCATAGTGGCTAAGGCATCATGGCAGGCCAAACACAATGAAACCATGTCTTTGGAGGCAGCAAAGCCGCGCTCGACAATCGCTTCAAACAATGTCTCCAACTCATGCGATAAGTCGCCAATTGGCGCCAATTCAGCCATCCGCGCGCCACCCTTGAGGGTATGCAATTCGCGCTGCAACTGGGCCACCAGCTCCTTGTTGCCAACGTCGGCTTCCCATTGATGCAACAGAGCCCCCGAGTTGTCGATGATATCGGCGGCTTCTTCCAGAAAAATCTCGACCAGCTCGGGATCGAGATCGGCCATGGAGGACTGACTTTGGGCGGCTGCAGACGGCTCTTCGAATGCCTCAACTCCCGACTGCGAATCGCCAGCGCTCACCACATCCACAGCGTCTTCTGGAGCGCTCTCAGCAAGCTCGGCCGCCTCAAGATCCGCAGCATCCTCAGGCAGCGCATCAAGAATCACATCGTCCTCGCTTTCGCTCTCAGCCTCGGGGACTTCGAGATCGAACACGCTCTGCAATGCGGCACAAAGCGCTGATACATCGGGCAGCGCTTGATTCGATTCAATGGCTGTCAACAAGGCATTGAGACTTTCATCCGCCTGCGTCAACAATTCCAGCATCGGGACGCTCACGGCTCGATGTGAGCTGACGACTCGATCAAAAACCTGTTCCAGATAGTGCGACAAGTCGCCCACGGGCTCGATACCGGCCAGGCGTGCCCCGCCCTTGAGGGTGTGCACGTCACGCTGTAACTGTACCTGAATATGTTGGCT
Organism: Oleiphilaceae bacterium; assembly: GCA_041591755.1. Lineage (GTDB taxonomy): Bacteria > Pseudomonadota > Gammaproteobacteria > Pseudomonadales > Oleiphilaceae > JBFHRI01. The sequence continues at coordinate 13,103 of JBFHRI010000002.1, read as the reverse complement.
GGCTGGATTTTCCCGCAACTGCGCCAACGCTGGCCCGAAGCCATTGATGATTTCCCGAGCCTCCTCGAGGAAAATCTCCACCAATTCGGGATCGAGGTCCGCGAACATTGCACTTTTCACATCGCTCAGCGTGATTTCTTCTTGCTCAATCGGGGTGCTTAGCTCTGCCAAGGTCTCTGTCGGTTTCGGTTCTGCGCTCGCAATCGCCGCTTGATTGACGACATGCTCGCGCAGACGCGCCAACAGGCGATTCTGCGGCACGGCGGTAAGACCCGCGGCGACCTGATCCATCATATCGATCAGGGCATCATGGCCTTCCTTGATATCATCAAGGAACTCGGCGCTGGGCTGTTGTTTACCAATATCGATACAGCCATAGCAATCGTCCAAACATTCACACAGCTCGGCGATGCTCTCAAGGCCGGCGACACGCGCCCCACGATGCACGGTTTTCACCTCGCTGATCAGCTTGACGAGATCCGGTCCGGGGACGGGGTGTTCGCGCCAAGAATTTAGAATCTGCTCGGCATCCAGCAGGATGTCCAAACCTTCCGTCAGGAAGATGCTGACCAACTGCGGATCCGGGGCATCGGAGCTCAGCAACGCTTCATCTCGCTCCACATGCTCCAACGCGGCCTGCTGCAGCTCCGCCAAGTCCGCCAGGAATTGATCGGTGTCTGGCAAGGTTTGTTGTGGCGTGGTCTCGAGCTGGTCAATCCCCAATTGAATCAGCTCGACCGCACGACTCAATATGTCGGCGATTGAAGCGTCCACGGCAACTTGGTGGGCGCGAGCTTCTTTAACGAATTTCTCTACCGGCACCGCAATTTTCGCGATCGGACCGATATCCGCAGTATTGGCGCTGCCTTTCAGGGTATGCAGTGCACGTGATAATCCGTCATCAATTTCTTGACTCTGTGCCTCACTGACACTGCTGACAAACTTTCTTACGGTCGCTAAATGGGTCAGCGCTTCCGCTTTGAAAATATCGAGCAAGGAGTCGTCCATGCCCAAGTTTTCGGTCGCAGTTTCGGCCTCTGCCGTGGGTTTTACAAGCTCGCCTGTCATGGCAACAGATGCTTTTTCTGTAACGGGCTCAGCGCCTGGCAAGCGCAAGTTGATCAATTCACCTCTGGATAAAGCCTCTGCTTGGGTGCGAATTAGATCCAGATCGAGCGTCGGTTTGGTATGGGTTCTGAAATTTTCCACCAACTCGGCGACGATACCGACCACGTATTGCACCAAGGCTGAAATATCTTTAGTGACGAGGATCGAGCCATCGATCACTCGATTGAGCATATTCTCAACCGCCCATGCCGTTTCGCCCACGTCCATGGCGCCGACCATCCTTCCACTACCTTTCAAAGTATGGAAGGCACGACGCAGTTCACTCAGCGCCTCTTTATTGTCGGGTTCATTGAGGAATACCGGCAGGTATTCCAGCATGGTTTCGCGGACTTCCCCGGCTTCTTCGATAAAGATCTCGAGGATTTCATCATCGATCAGATCATCATTGTCGGGTGTCACCTCTGCGGCTTCAGCTTCGGCTTCGGCTTCGGCTTCGGCTTCGGCTTCGGCTTCGGCTTCGGCTTCGGCTTCGGCTTCGGCTTCGGCTTCCAATTCTGCCGCGCTTTCCTGCGTGTCTACCGTCTCATCGACTTCCACCTCAACACGACTTGGCATGACCGACACTGTCGGCACTGCCTCATCGGCTTCATCACGCGACTCACGATGCCCTGTGCTCAGAAATTGCGATTCCAGAATCCGCGCCTTTTCGACCAGCGCCTCATATCCCGAGGACTCGCGTTGCTCACTGAAATCATCCATCAACGCTGGCAGTTGTTTGATCACAACATCAAGAAAATCCATGACCGGATCGCCAAGGGCCGCTGATCGCTCCAGATGACGATTCAACAAACTTTCAACGGACCACGCCACTTCACCGACCACGACGGCACCCACCAAGCGACCACTGCCTTTGAGCGTATGGAATGCGCGTCGCAGCTCTTTGAGTGCCGCCAGATCTTCGCTGTTGGCGCTCAGGTTTTGCATCGCTTGGTGAATTTCCTGCATCACCTCGCTGGCTTCTTCGCGGAAAATTTCCAGGATTTCTGAATCGATTAGATCTTCATCACGCTGCTTGGCAACCGCTTGTGGCGACTCTGCCGCGACGCTGGAGACGTGGTGCTCCGACAACACCGGTATCAGTTCGGCCTCACCTTCTTTGACTGGATAGCCCAACTTGAACACACTTTCTTCGGCGATCTGCAGAATGCGCTCGTTATCGGTGGACCCCTCGGACAAGCGCTCTAGATAGTATTCGATACTGGTAATGGCATCAGCCAGGCGATCCAGTTGCTGCCAATCCGGTATGGTCTTATTGGCGAGCAGCGATTCGCGAATGAAACGACTGCAGGCTTCAAGCAATTTAGCAGCGCGCGGTAACGGAATGATTTGCAAGCCCCCGCGAATCGAGTCGAGCAACTCAGGCACCCCCTCGATCTCGGCATGATCCCATTGCGAGGCGATAAAGTTGACGATACTGTTCTTGGCTTGCTCCAAGCCATTGCGCGACTCGAATACGACGGCGTTATGTGCGCTTTCAAACTGATCACGCGGGACGACAAATTCGGCTTCTTCCTCGGCTTCGCCAGTCGGGCCAAATTTTCGCTCATCCGTCAGCGTGGCGATGTGTGCCTCCACATAAAGAAGGCCGCCGGCCATGTCCATCAGCTCTTGCTCGGACAGCTGAGTACCCGACTCCGCCCATTGGCGGATGCGCGAAACCTGTTCCAGTACGACCTTGCGTCCAATACCCAAACCCAAGACCGCCATCGTGTTGGCGATCTGGGTCAGCGTTGGCAGCAAATCGACCAGGGTTTCGATATCTCGCTCTTGGCTGCGTACAAACACATCCAGGCGATCCTTGACCTGATTCAGTTCATCGCTCAGCGCTTCGACCACCGAGATCATGGTTTCTTTACCAGGACCTTGCAGGCGCTCACGCTCCGCCGTCAATTCGGCTTCGCTGGGTAGCGCCTCGGCTAACTTGAAGAGCTGGCTGACTTCGCTAATACGCTCACTCTGCACCGCGGATTTGGCGATGTAGTAGAGCATGTTCTTAAGCAAATCGGACGGTGCAGGTTGACCCAGAATGCTGGCACTCTCTTCGATCATCTTTTTCATCAAATGATCGAGGTCACGCAATAACTGCTTGACCGCAGAGCTGAGCCCTTCACCTTTTTTGTCCATCGCATCGACGAAAGCCGTGGCGACCCACCAGACCTGACCAATCGGCGTACCTTGGCAAAACTTCTCCAGCCGCGCCAACACACGGTAGAGATACTCAAAGTTGGCGTCCAGGTCCTGATTGCGCACCACACCCGCCAGGGAGTGCTGAAACATTTGGCGCAACTTGCGCAGGTTTGCCTCAACTTGAGGATCCTGCATGCGCTCATTGTGCACGGGGTCAGCTTTGATTAATGCACCCGCAATATCGGGCGTGAACAAGGCCGTATCGGAGAGTAAGGGTTGCCCCTGCAATGAACGCAAATCGTTCAAAATTGGCAATAGGATGACCGGCAGATCGCGTTGCCCGGTTTGGATATGCTCGAGGTAATTGTCCAGCTGCAGCAAGGACTCCATCTGCACCTGTAAGGCTTCATCAAGCGAACTGACTTTTTCGTCGATCATCGCTTGGCAGAGCTTTTCCATTTCTTCTGCCAAGAGGGCAGCGCCATAGAACTCGACCATTTGCAAGGTGCCGTGCACCTGATGGAGATAGTTCAGGCAGAAGCTTAGCTGAGTCAGATCAGACCTGTTTTCAGCAAAGGCTTCGAGTGCGTTTCTGGCCTGTACAAGCGTTTGCGCAATTTCACCGCGCACCCAATCCAAGGCGATGTAGTCATGGTTTTCGGCCATAACTTCTCCAAATCAATGCGTTAGCTGGTCGTCCCGGCGTCGGAACGCCAGCGCCTGATTGCTCGAAACACGATAGACGTCGGGGTGTCGCCAATCGGTCACTTCACCCTGACCGATCACCAACAAACCCCCCGCCGCCAAGCGCTCGGCCAGGCAGTTTAGTATTTTATGTACGCGATCCTTGCGGAAATATATCAACACGTTCTGGCAGTAAATCAGGTCCATGTTTCGCTGCGGACTACGAGCGATGTCGACAATATTCGCCATCGAAAAGCACACGCGCTGCTTTACAAAATCTTTGACCCGGTAATGTGCACTTCCTTCTTGCTGAAAGTACTCCTGTACCAATGCCGGGTCGAGATCCAACAAGCGCCGCGCGTTGTATACGCCTTCTCTGGCTTTTTTAACGGCTGGCAAGCTGATGTCCGTGCCAGTCACACCAAAATTGGGCGTCTGTTGCGACTTGCGATACGCCTCAAAACACAGCACGGCAAGGGTATAAGGTTCCTCCCCCGTGCTACAGCCGACACTCCAAATCGCTAAGGGTCGTTCCGCAGGTTTTTCACCGATTCGGGTCTCGATAAAACTACTGAACAGAGTCAGTGACTCGGGATTTCGATAAAAACGTGTTTCATGCACCATCAGGCGGTCGAGCAACAAATTCCACTCAATCACGCCGGAGGGTCGAGCACACACCGAAGCCAGATAGGCATCGTAGTCCAGCATGTTCAGTTCCCGCATCCGGATATTCAGGGTCGATTGCAGCAGTGGTTTACGCTCCGGCGCTAAAAAAACGCCCGTACGCTGCTCCAGCATCGATTGCCAGCGTTTGAACTGGGTATCGCTCATCACTAATGGAGATACTGGCTCCCAGCTCATACACTGACCTTTGACTGCTTTGGCATGATGCAGCACGTTTTCCACAGCAAGCGCCTTGACTTAACTCAGGACACACATCAGCTGTCTTGCTCATTGCTTATTAACGACGCACCTTCATCCGGCAGTTTGAAGCCTGCAACCGAAGCCCGCAGCTGGCTGGCCATTTCGGCCAAGTTACCGATCGAGCGTGCGGTCGTATTGGTACCGGCCGAGGTTTGCGAAGTAATTTCCTGAATGACGTTCATCGTGTTCGAGATATGGCCTGCGGACAGCGACTGCTGACGCGAGGCATTGGAGATGTTTTGAATCAAGTCCGCCAGGTTCATCGAAACCGATTCAATCTCTTCCAGTGCCACACCCGCATCTTGTGCCAGTCGAGCACCACGGACTACCTCGGCCGTGGTGTGCTCCATCGAGATGACCGCTTCGTTGGTGTCGGTTTGGGTCGTCTTAACCAGCGCCTCGATCTGCTTCGTTGCTGCAGAAGAGCGTTCCGCCAGACGCTGGACTTCGTCCGCAACCACCGCGAAGCCTCGGCCCGCATCACCCGCCATCGAGGCCTGGATCGCAGCGTTCAAAGACAGGATGTTGGTTTGGTCCGCAATGTCGTTAATCAGCGATACGATATCCCCGATTTCCTGTGAAGATTCACCCAGACGCTTGATACGTTTTGAGGTTTCCTGAATCTGCTCGCGGATGGTATCCATGCCCTTGATGGTATTTTGTACCACCTCGGCGCCTTTCTTGGCGATCGCTACCGAGCGCTCCGCAACCGCTGCCGATTCGGCGGCGTTGGAAGATACCTGGTCGATGGACACCGCCATCTCGTTGATCGCGGCGGAGGCGCCGGCAATTTCCTGCGCTTGGTTCTCAGAAGACTCGGCCAGTTGGATGGCCACCTTCTGGGTTTCTTGCGCTGACGAGGCGACCTGCAATGCAGTATCACGAATCGCCCGCACCAGACCGCGCATCTGATCGATCGCGAAGTTGATGGAGTCGGCGATCGCACCGGTGAAGTCTTCGGTAACCGTTGCTTCGGTGGTCAAGTCACCGTCCGCGAGATCGGCCAGTTCATCCAGCAGTCGCAGGATCGCGTTCTGGTTCTGCTCGTTGGTTTCTTCGGTCAAGCGCAGACGACGCTGACTATCCTGATACAAGGACCAGCCGGCCACGACAATCAAGGCAATAATCAATGCCAGAATGATGTAAGCCAAGGTCGGGCCAACCGGGCGCCCATCGGCCTGGCTCTGGAAACGACGGGACAGCGCAGAGGTTTCATCCAATAGCGCGATGGAGTTCTCGAAGATGGTATTGGCTGCTTTACGCACTTTGAACAATTCAGGAGAGGTTTCTAGAATCGCCTGCGAGGTGCTATTGATAAACTCAAACAGTTCAGCAATGGCTTCCAAGCCGTAGACCGCATCCTCATCGGTCACCTTGGAGATTTCCATGGCCCGGTTGCCTTCGAACATCGCGTTCAGCACGCGTCCAAAATACGTCACGTCCTCACCAAAACGGTTCGCCGCCAAGGCCGCATCGCCATCACCCGAGAGAATGTTGTTAACGCTTCGCGCAATACGCTCAGCGCGCAATGACTGACGTTCAGCAACGGAGATTTGATCCGCCGGCGCCTTGTTACCCAGCAGGTTGGTCACCACGTCTTCGTATTCAATCTGCAATTGCGGAATGGTTTCGTTTAATGTGGCAGCAATCTGGTGCAGGTCGAGCACGGCTTGCTTGTTCTTCAGGATCTGGTCGGCACTGCGGCTGACAATGTGCCAACGTTCGGTGACTCCGGTTTCATCCGGCAAATCGGAGGCGGGCAGGCCGGTCTCATCGTTACCGTTCCGAATCAGGCCCAGCAAACGTTCAAAGTCGGCCCGTGAACGCGCCAACTGTTCGAACGCAGCCTCCTTACCCGAAGCGGCTTCGGTCGCGTTTTTTGCGATCTCCTGAGACAGCACTCGCAGGTCACTGGCATGGCTTGAGTACTCTTTATCGTACTGGCTATCCCGGACAATGATGTATGAAACGAAGATCAATGCGACCAGCAGGAAGATCAACCCGCCACCCAGCATCAGAATCGTCGAATCGCTACCCTGACCTGTGTTAAATTTTCCAGATAAGATTTTCATTTCCTGGCTCCCGGCCTAACCAATAGGATTTATTGTTTCGGTATTTCGCTTGTTCAACTAGCTTTTCCTCGCATCCTGCAGCGCGACTTCAACGCACCGACACATCCAGGAAGCGATCGTTTTCAATTAATTCGTAAGTATCAAACACGTGCCAATCCGCCTCATTCTTGACATATTTTCCGGACACATAGGGCTGCATGCTCGTGGGTAACTTGCGTTCCGCACCCGGCTTGAAACTGTCCGCGGTAAAATATTGCATCCCCAGCACGCCATCGACCACAAACCCACTCAGAATGTCATCCTGCTCCACCACCAGCACGCGCTTGTCCCGCGTTTTCGCAGTAGTTTGTGTCAGACCGAAATAACGGGCTAGATCCATGATGGGTAGCAGGCGCCCGCGCACGTTTGCGACGCCGAGAATCCAATTGCGCACGCCTGGAATGGCGGTAAATTTGGGAAGATGGAGAATCTCGGAAATCGACCCCATGCCCGCGACGAACTGCGTTTGTGCAACCATGAAACCGATCCCGTTCCAGAGCTCAACCGCTTCTTCCTGAGCAGGCAAACCCGCAGCATTTTTTACACTACGCTCGGCTAGCTGAACGAGAAACTCAAAGGGCTTGACGGGTGAGGGCATAACGACTCAGCTCAGCTTAACTCAGTAAACCATTGATCGTTTTGATCAGACTTTCTTCAGAGACCGGCTTGACCAGGTACCCTTTGGCGCCCTGACGCGTACCCCAAACCCGATCCGTTTCTTGGTCTTTGGTAGTCACGATCACCACGGGGATATCCGCAGTCTCAGGCGCACGAGTCAGCTGTCTCGTGGCCTGGAAGCCGTTCAACCCGGGCATGACCACGTCCATCAAGATGAGGTCCGGTTTCTGCGCGCGGGCCAGTGCGACACCGTCAGCACCATTGTCTGCAGTCAAAACTTCGTGACTATTGCGTTCAAGAATGGTGGAGATTTTTCTGATTTCAGTTGGCGAATCGTCAACGATTAAAATTCTGGCCATGGTTCCCCCAAAGCGTGACCCCGGCATATTGCCAAAGGGCGTGTTACTGTATCGACACTGATCGAATCAATGTGCTGTATATCAAAGCAATTCAGCTTGTCTGCGCTCATCACGAACGTCCATGAACCCAATGAGAAGGGTTTCACCGATTCGGCATATGATTACGAATCGTACTCAGAAGCTCGTCTTTACTGAACGGTTTGGTCAGATATTGATCTGAACCCACTATTCTGCCCTTGGCCTTGTCAAACAAGCCGTCCTTACTCGACAACATGATCACTGGCGTCGATTTGAAGGCACTGTTGTTCTTAATCAACGCACAGGTTTGATAACCATCGAGACGCGGCATCATGATATCGACAAAGATGATATCCGGGTGCGTGTCAGCGATTTTTGCCAGCGCATCAAAGCCGTCCGTCGCCGTTATGACCGTACACCCTACTTTTTTCAGCAGAGTTTCGGCAGTACGACGAATCGTCTTACTGTCGTCGATCACCATGATTTTGAGATTTTCGAAGTTCTCTTCCATTACGTTGCAGCCTAAGGCACTTGAAGAAATACAGCATCTGAACTGCGGCCGGACACTCTACCGGAGCCCAGATCAAACGCAAACCATTATTTTAATATAGACCAATATGTTAAAAGGTTTTTTTAAACCTATTTCACGATCATTTTTATAGTCGAATACTAGTTATAGTGTAAGCACCAATACTTGAAAAGATTTTGTTTTTTAATAAATGTATCGTTTATGTATCGAAACAATTCTGCGCTAACACATTGTCTGTCTTGACCTTTTCTGTCCAGCAATGCACTCTTTCGAGGCTCCGCAAAGCAAGCGCGCACACCGGACAACCACGCCTGAATCAGGCACATCACCTTAAGCCTAGTACAAGTTGGCGAATTGGCAGGTTTTTACATGACAAGAAAGCTTGGCATCGTGATGGACCCCATTGGTTCCATCAATATAAAGAAGGACAGTACGCTGGCAATGATGCTAGCCGCGCAGAGCAGGGGATGGACGCTGTTCTATATAGAGCTGCCCGATCTCTATATTCAGCAAGGCGTTGCTTATGCCTCAGTACGTGCCCTCAAGCTCGATATGTCACGCGCTGATTGGTTTGAACTGTCGGCACGTCGGGATATTGCGCTGGCCGATCTGGATCTGATCTTAATGCGCAAGGATCCGCCGGTCGACGCGGAATTCATTTACGCCACCCATATTTTGGAGCTGGCCGAACAACGCGGTGTGCGGGTCTGTAATCGCCCGGCGAGTTTGCGCGACTGTAATGAAAAACTATACGCACTCCAATTTCCTCAGTGCTGTCCTCCGCACCTGGTGAGTCGTGACATCGGTCGTCTCACGCATTTTTTGAGCGAACATGGCGATGTGATTTTCAAACCGCTTAATGGCATGGGTGGCGCCTCGATTTTTCACGTACGCAGAGGAGATAGTAATACCCGCGTCATTCTGGAAACCCTAACCCAGCATGGCCGTCAGCAAATCATGGCGCAGCAGTACATTCCCGAAATAGTGGACGGCGACAAGCGCATTCTATTGATCAATGGAGAACCCATTCCCTTCGCGCTCGCGCGCATCCCGGAAGTGGGAGAGCATCGCGGCAACCTCGCCGCTGGGGGCACCGGAGAGGCCCGCCCTTTAACGGAGCGCGACCGCTGGATCGTGAGTCAAGTCCGTGATGACTTGGTCGCGCGCGGTCTATACTTTACAGGAATCGACGTGATTGGCGATTATCTGACGGAGATCAATGTGACTAGCCCGACCTGTATTCGGGAGTTGGATCGCAGTTGCCAATTGAATATCGCCGACACACTGATCACCGCATTAGAAACACAGCTCATAAAAAGATGAAACCATTCAGCATGATTGAGGCACGCAACGCCGGAGCGGGGATGCCACGGTGATTCACACCAGCGAACCACAAATTAGTGCCCTCGACCGCCTAGGCTTCGCCGTATTCATGGCTCTGGCCCTGCACGCCTTTATTATTCTTTATGATTTCATCCACGAGGATCCCGAACCGACGCCGTACACCATGGAGATCACCCTGGCGCAGTTTCAGGATGAAGAAGCCCCCGAGCAGGCGGATTTTTTGGGTCAAAGCCATCAGCAGGGCAGCGGTACTTTGGAAGAAAAAGCGCGCATGACGACGCCTAGTCGATCGGCGGAGCAAAATGTACTGGTCCAGGAGTCGGCATCACTACCCGAAGTGAAACCGCGCCTGGCCGACCCAGTCAAGAACGTGGTCACCGCGGAAACGGATAAGCCCGAGCAGCTGCTGAGCGAGTACGAACCGCAAAAACTGTTGCAACAAAGTGAACAACCCCGCCCCCGCAAGTCCTTAATGGAACGCAGTCTGGAAATTGCTCAACTGGAAGCCGATCTGGATCGGCAAATGCAGGTTTACGCCAGACGTCCACGCATGGATACGCTGACCGCCGCCTCGATCATGGCCGCCGTTGACTCACAATATGTGCAACACGTCACCAGTAAGATCGAACGCATTGGTAGTCGCAACTTTCCCTATCACAACGCGCGCCCACTGTATGGCTCGCCACGCGTCTCGATTAAAATCTACGCGGATGGCTCCATTATGGATATCGAGATACTGGAGAGCTCGGGCAACCTGGTGCTCGACGAAGCCACCCTCAAGATTATTCGCATGGCCTCGCCATTTTCGCCCTTCCCCAAAGAAGTCCGGAAGGATCGCGATGTGTTGGAGCTAATTCGTACCTTTGACTATGCCAGCACCGGCATGACAAGCCATTAGAACACAAGACCGCAAACGCTTCGCTGTTGCGTTCCGACGCAAAGGACTGCAAACTGCTGAACAGGTAACGGCCATTGCGTTGGACGCGCAGATGATCACCCGAAACCGAGCGGGTCGATGGCCGACTCATCTCATGCCATCATGCGGGAATTGACCATGTCCGGACTCAGCTGCAACCTGAAGAATCATTTTCTGATTGCAATGCCGCAGATGCTCGATATCAATTTCAGCGGCACCCTCATATATATCTGTGACCACGACGAGCATGGCGCGCTGGGCCTGGTTGTCAATCAACCCTCGCAGCTTGAGCTGTCAGACATTTGCAAGCAGCTGGAGCTTGAACTGCTCGGCCCCGACAGGCCGGTTTATTACGGTGGTCCGGTGGAGTGCGAACGCGGGTTTGTCTTACATAACACCGATGCGGATTGGACCAGCTCAATGCCGATCAGCTCCGATATTGCGCTCAGCACCTCGCGCGAATTGCTGCAGGCCATCGCTGCAGGCAAAGGCCCGGCATCGAGCTTGATCGCGCTGGGCTATGCCGGTTGGGGTGAGGGGCAATTGGAGCAAGAAATGTCCGATAACGCTTGGCTCAGCTGTGAAGCCGATCCTGCGATTCTGTTTCACACCCCCGATGACAAGAAACTGCAGTGCGCCTTGATATCGATGGGTATCGATATCGCACGTCTCAGCCATCAGGCGGGGCACGCCTGAAGTACTATGCCCGCCAAGCATCACACTTATCTATGCTTTGACTACGGCCTGAAAAGAATCGGGGTCGCCGTGGGCAACTCGCTGACCGGACAAGCACGCGAGTTAGCGCCGCTGACGGCGCGCGACGGCATCCCCAATTGGGACGCCATCGGCGCTTTGATTGCGGAGTGGAAACCCCAGCAGCTGATTGTCGGCAAACCGCTGAATATGGATGGTAGCGAAAACGAAATGACGCAACGCGCACGCAAATTTTGCAATCGGGTCAATGGAAGATTTAATATCGCCGTCGACATGATGGACGAGCGGTTGTCCAGCTTCGAAGCCAAACAACAACTCAGCGATGAATTCGGCTACAGTGACTTTGGCAAACATTCAGCAGACGGCCGCGCGGCATGTCTGATCCTCGAAAGCTGGCTCTCACAACAGGAAATCAATCGTGCATGATGATCAAACCGTAGAAGCCATGCTTCACTCAATGAGTGAAGCGCTCAAGCGTCACCTACAGCAAAAAGGTATTGCTACTTTTCGTTTGGTCGGCATCCGAACCGGGGGCGTATGGATTGCCCAGGCCATCAGTCGTCTGCTTGGATTGAATGATGAAATCGGCGAATTGGACATCTCCTTTTACCGCGATGATTTCACGCGTATCGGACTCAATCCACGTGTCACCCCCTCTAATTTACCTTTCGAGACAGAAGGGCAACATATCATCCTGATCGATGATGTGCTGATGTCCGGCCGCACGGTACGCGCCGCGATGAATGAGTTGTTCGATTATGGGCGGCCCGCCAGCATCACCTTGATGGTGCTGATTGATCTGTGTCGCCCCGAACTACCGATTCACCCGCAAGTGGTAGGCGCCACCTTGAGCCTCAAAGCCAATGAGCGCGTCAAACTCAGCGGGCCGGATGAACTCCACCTTAGTATCATTGAATCTACTTCGCACGAGTGAGGCGCGACCAGACTCCATGCAACGATCCATCCAACTTACTGAATCCGGCCGTCTGAAGCATTTTTTAACGGTCTCTGGCCTCAACCGGGATTTGTTGACCGAAATTCTGGACACGGCCGACTCGTTTATAGAAGTCGGCGAGCGCAATATCAAAAAGGTGCCGCTGCTGCGGGGCAAAACCGTGGTCAATCTGTTCTTTGAGGCCAGCACCCGCACGCGGAGCACATTTGAATTGGCCGCTAAGCGTCTTTCTGCGGACGTCTTGAATGTCAACATCAATACTTCGGCCACCTCCAAAGGTGAGTCGCTGTCAGACATGCTGCGTAACCTGGAAGCCATGGCCAGCGATATGTTTATCGTGCGTCACGCGCAAAGCGGTGCCGCCCACTTTATTGCTCAATCGGTCACGCCCGGTGTCGCCATCGTCAACGCAGGAGATGGCTGGCATGCGCATCCCACCCAAGCCATGCTCGACATGCTGACGATTCGGCAGAAAAAAGGCAGTTTTGAGGCGCTCAAAGTCGCCATCATCGGTGACATTCTGCACTCCCGAGTCGCCCGCTCGCAGATTCGCGCCCTCAATGTTCTGGGAGCCAAAGAGGTGCGCGTCATCGCCCCCAATACGCTCTTGCCCAAGCAAGTCGAAGCCTTGGGGGTGCGGGTATTTAACAACTTAAAATCCGGTCTCGATGACGTG
>JBFHRI010000001.1:0-49698 GCA_041591755.1 Oleiphilaceae bacterium | reverse complement strand
GCTCACAACCTCCCGAACCTTGGCCGTGAGCCACTAAACGAGGAATGCCGCTATGAGTATTGCCAGCACCGAAGCCCCCAGCAAAACCAGCGTGAAGCGTGGCAAAGCGAAACCCAAATCCAGCAGCGCCCAGCCGTCACGGCGTAGCACTGCGGCGCGGTCTGAGCCCGTCAGCTCCCCACAACCACTGGTCTCGCAGTGGTTACAGATGTCGCGCAAAGAATTAGACCAAATTTATAAACAAGCCAAACCCGGTGCGGTGCCGCAAGGCGATACCCGCGGTACCGCCATTTTAGGAAATCGCCTGACCGGCCGGGTATTTGCCGCGATCGCTCGTAAGCTAGCCTGGCAAGGCAAAGTCTTTGATTTGTTTGCGCCGGACTACAACTCGGGCGTAGTGGTTAATAAAGTGCTGCCGATTGGCAGCAAGTTGATCGTCGCCAAAGTGTATCGCGACAAAAGCTGGATGGATGGCAAAGACACCACCGTGATCGACTACGGTAGCACCTCTCTACTCGCGCGCTCGATTCGCGATGAAATTCGCGAGGTAGCGCCGGGCATTTACCTGGGCAAGGTCTGGTTAGGGAAACGCCGAGTGCTGGATTTCGCGCTGGAAACTAATAATTGCTGATACCGCAGGAACGCGACGATGAAGTGGTTACTCACGAAGAGCAAAGCGCTGTTGGACGCCTTGCACCCGACCCCGCAAAATGCGCTCACGCTGCGGCTGCCGATCAAGGAGCCGCAAGAAGCGGAATTACGCGAGGTCCTGGCCGAGATCAACCAAGATCCGGCCGACAATCCGATCCTACCGTTTTCGGTCTTCAGCAAATTGCACTTTGCGCGCTTCATCGTGTTGGATGGACCCGACCACCCGCAAAAATATGGCAGCACCTTGGTCCTTCTGGCTAATATCGATGGCCCGGTGGCGGATTTTCTCGATGAGTTATTGCTCTACAGCAACGGCCTCGACCAGGTACTGCAGGCCTGCCGTGGCTATCCGCTCAAAGGCAACCGGCAGAAGAAGGGCGCGTATCTACGCGCCCACCAACTGCCCTCGCAGGCTTATTACATCAATACCATAGGCCGTTCGGCCGCGCAGATTCGCCAAGAAGATGAGCTGCGCGAAGCGCTGCAGACCTTTTTGGATGGTTTGGAAGCCCGAGATTTTCGCTCTGCATCCGATGTACGAGAAGCGGTGATTCGTTTCGTCGGCGAACATCCGGAACTGGCTTGGGCCCTGGCGCAAGCGGCGCAACGCCCACTCCTCTCGCGTCTTGTGGATCGCGCGATCTTCAGCGCCTATGCCGCCCTGGGTTTACTAATTGTGGCCTGGGGCTGGCCGCTTTTGCTGGCCTGGTTACTGGCCCTACGCAAGCGGGAATTCAGCGACGAGGAATACACGCACCGGGCGCCACTGTCGCGCGTTAATCAGTTGCGAGCCGCTGAAGACATCGCCACCCACAACCCCTTTGCCGCGGTGGGGTACGTTAAACCAGGTTGGCTCCGGCTGACCACCACTCGTGCACTGTTAGCAGCCGCCCAAGTGGTACTGCGGCATGTATTCAATAACGGCAATCTGGCCGGTATCCCGCTGCTTGGCCTGGATGGCGTCGATACGATTCACTTTGCGCGCTGGACCTTGCTGGATGACAACCGCCGCCTATTGTTCACCAGTAATTACGATGGCAGCCTCGAAAGTTACATGGTCGACTTTATCGATAAAGTCGCTTGGGGGCTCAATCTGATTTTCAGTAATGGTGTCGGGTACCCGCTCACGCGTTGGATCGTGCATGAGGGCGCCCGCAAAGAGCAGCGTTTTAAAGACTATCTCGCGCTACACCAGATCGACAATCAGGTGTGGTATAGCCCTTATCCGCATTTAACGGCGGTTAATATTGCTAACAATGCCGCCATTCGTAAGGGCCTCTCCGGCAGCATGACTGAGCGCGAGGCGAGCGCGTGGCTGCGGCGCCTGTAAGGGTGCCGCATAAGCCAAAGCGTACGACATGTAACTTTTAACCCAGGACGCTATTCACACAGGATTACCCCCATGGCCTCAGCTCCCGCAGTCGACTTTAATGATATTCAGGGCCTGGTCGTTCGCGGCTACGGCAAATTGCCCGCGGCCGAATTCCTTCTCCTTAGCATTCGCGACCGACATGCCTCACTGGTCTGGTTGCGTGACCTGGTCGGTCAGGTGAACTATGCCGACTCACGACCTGAAACACAGGCGCTGAATGTGGCGCTAAGCCATCATGGTTTGCAACAACTGGGCATCGACGAACACATTCTGGCGGGCTTTTCCGACGAGTTCCGCTCCGGCATGACGACGCCGCACAAGCGGCACATTCTCGGTGATGAGGGCGATAGTGCACCGGAAAACTGGCTCTGGGGTGGCCCGGAAACTCCTCCTGTCGATGTGCTGTTATTATGCTACGGCAATTCGCCCAGCAGCCTGGCAAAACTGACGGGGGAACTGACACAGCATCTGCAAGACAACGGCTTAAGCTTGATCGCGCGCTTAGACACCGAAGCGCTGAGCGAATTTAAAGAGCACTTTGGATTTCGCGATGGTATCGCGCAACCCTACATCGCTGAATTCGATAAAACGCAACACACCCAAGACAATCCCGTACCTTTGGGTGAGATATTGTTGGGCTATCCGAATGGGTATGAGCGCTACACCCGGCGCCCCCTGCTTGAGCCTGAACAAGACCCACACCAGCTTCTGGTCTCCGACCCGGAGGGCAGCACATTGCGAGATCTCGGCTTCAATGGCACCTACCTCGTCTTTCGACAACTCTTTCAGGACGTTCCAGCCTTTTGGCGCTATATGAAAAGTCAGGCCGAGGCCTCCCCAAGCAGTGAACAGTGTCCGATTACGCTCGCCTCCAAAATGGTCGGTCGTTGGCCCAGTGGCGCCCCCCTGGTACTCGCACCGCAGCAAGATAACCCCGAGCTGGAAGACAAGGATGCGTTCAATTATCACGCCACGGATCCGGATGGTTTAAAATGCCCACTCGGTGCGCATATCCGGCGCACCCATCCGCGCGATAGTTTGCCGCCTGAGCCCGGATCAGAAAAATCGATGGCATTTGCCAATCGCCATCGCCTGCTGCGACGGGGCCGTGCCTATGGCAAACCCTTCGATCGCAGCATGAACCCCGAGCGCTTCCTCGCTAACCTCGATCGAGAGGCAGCGCCCAAAGCCCGCGGTCTGCATTTTATATGCTTGAACGCCAATATCGGTCGCCAGTTCGAGTTCGTACAGCATACCTGGTCCAATAACGCCAATTTTAACGGGCTGTATCACGATAGTGACCCCATTACCGGCATCCGCCGCTTCAATGGCCGCATGCAGGATCAGTTCACGATTCAGCAATGGCCGATTCGGCGCAAGCTAAAGCAGCTGCCGACTTTTGTGCAAACGCGAGGCGGTGGCTATTTCTTCTTACCCAGTCGACGCGCGATGCGTTTTCTGTTTTCCGAGTAAGCACCCTTGGTCGGCAATGAGTGGCCCCGGAGCCCAAAATGAACTTGATACCCCAACTGGTTGAGCGTGGTACCAATACTGTCATCGGCGTCGCCCGTCGTTTAGAGCCGTACTACCGCGACGCCTTTGATCAGTGGTTGCGCCCGCCGATCGAACACCTGACCCAAAAACTGATTCGTCTGCGATTGCGAGATCATGGCCAATTGCTGGCTGAAGAAACCTTGCAACCCAACGAAGCCGCAATCACCCAACACATCACGACGACGATGAACTGTTTCTTGCAAAAAGAGTATGCCGACACCGGGAAAACGGCCGAACGAGCCGGCAATACCAAGACCTACGGTTTGGTCAAAGCGCAGTTTGAGGTTTTGCCTGATCTGCCTCGTGAGCTCCAAGTCGGTCTGTTTCAGCCAGGCAAGCGTTATCCGGCCTATGTGCGCTTTGGCGGACCGGGCCCTCGTGTGGTGCCCGATGTCAGAGACAACGGCATTTTGAGTATCGGCATTAAACTGATGGGTGTGCCGGGTAAAAAGCTACTGGACGATGAGCAGTTCACGGTCGATTTTTTGGGCATCAGCTCACCCAGCTTCACCACACCGAACGTACAGGAAAACCTTAAGCTACAACGCCAAATCGGCAAAGGCACGCCCGCGTGGTATTTTCTCAATCCTTTCGACTCGCATTACCTAGACTTGGTCATGCAGGGACTGTATGCACGTCTGCATGCTAACCCGCTGGAGTTGAACTATTACAGTTGCGTGCCCTACTTGTTTGGACAGTTGAATGGCCAGAATCGCGCCGTGAAATATGCGTTTTTGCCGCGTGTCGAACAGCCCTCTAAAGTCGGGCCGCTGTCTGATAACTATTTGCGTGAAGCGATGATCCAGACGCTTAGCAAGCAGTCCGTGGTGTTCGATATCGCCATCCAATTGCAAACCGATCCGGTCTTGATGCCGATTGAAGATGCTTCTGTCGTCTGGAACGAGAAGGAATCACCGTTTATCCCGATCGCCACATTGACCATCGAAGCGCAACGTTTTAACTATCCGGCGCAAGACGCTTTTGCGCGCAACCTTACGTTTAATCCCTGGCACACACTGGCCGAACACCGCCCCTTGGGAAATCAGAACCGCGCCCGCAAAACGATTTATCAAGCCACAGCCATGATGCGACAACACATCAACGGCGAGAAACATATTGAGCCGGATGGCTCGGAACAATTTGCCGGCTCGCCCCCAAAGACCACTGAGTCCATGCGCCGGGTAAACCGCAAACAAAAAACAAATACTCAATCAATAAGATGAGTCGGCTCGTGCAGGGAACGCTAAAACAACGACAACTCGTTCCATCTTTATCGGAGTGTGACCCTTATGCTAACCCGTGCCCTGCAACGCGCCCAAACTGTGATCAAGAATTTGCCCTACCTGCCGCATGTCCTTTCCCCGCTGGAACAAGGTGCACCCTGGTCGGAATGTAATCCCGGCAATTATGAATCGGCGCAACAGTTTACCCATGCCATGGTCGCCACCATGCTGCCGATATTCGCGCCGTTCCGAGAAGTACCGCATCTTCCCTACGAGGTGCCTGCCGCAGGCGCGGCGATCGACGATGGTCAGGCCTGGTTTTTTCTTAACGGCATTTGTACCGACCGCAACGTGCTGCGCCTCAATGGTAAAGCCCTGGCGGACCGGTTCCAACGCCGCATCCATCTGATGCACAACCCTTCGGATGGCATGTTCTTGGATTTACTCGAGTGTATGGTCGGTCGCACGATGCAGCCGATTTCGACTTTAGAAAGCAGCGTCGCCTCTATTCTCAAGGAGGCCCTCGAAAAACATAAAAAAGTGGTGCTGATCGCGCATTCCCAAGGCGGCATCATCACCACCGGTGCGCTGAAAAAGCTGGTGCAGGAATTGATCGGCAGTCGCGCTCGTCTGCTCAACAAACTCGAGGTTTACACCTTCGCTAGTGCGGCCACCGAGATGGACCTACCACAAATTTACGCCGAGCATTTCTACCACAGCGACGACTTCGTCGCGCGCATTGGTATTGCCGATAATCCCGAGGCATTTTCCGGCCGTAAATTTTATTACAAGGCCGCGGGCCACCTGCTCAACGCACATTACCTGCCAAGCTTTGCAGCGGGTAAATTTGTCTCGGCTGATGGACAGCCCAGCCGTTTGCTGGCCCATCTTCCGACAAGCACCAAAGCCAGGCCCGCCACGAGTCGGCATTGAGGCGTGTGTGATGGTTCAAATCTGCCAGTTTGCGCATCGCGGCGGCGATGCGCATAGACCCAAGCCTAGATCGCTTTACTTCGCAGCGCCTGGCTCATCCCATCCACCAGCATGACCAAAAGCAACATCACCAAAATAACGCTGGCCGCCTGAGCACTCTGAAACAAACTCAAATGCACATAGAGCATCTGTCCGAGACCTCCCGCGCCAACAAAACCGAGGATGCTGGACATCCGAATATTGTTTTCCCAACGATACAAGGTATAGGCCAATAGCTGCGGCCAAAGCCCCGGCAGGGTGCCATAGCAAAAGGCGTCCAGGCGGCTGCCTCCGGCCAGCCGTATCGCGCGCGCAGGCGTGGCAGGCGTGTTTTCCAGCGCCTCGGCAAAGAGCCGGCCCAAAACGCCGGTGGTATGTAAGGCCAGGGCCAAGGTCCCCGCGTTCGGGCCCAGTCCGGCCGCCAGCACCATCAGCGCCGCCCACACCAGTTCCGGCACCGCGCGTAGGCTATTTAAGAGCAGGCGCGCCACGTGCTGGGCCGGCCAGCCAAGTCGTCCGGCCGCGGGAATGGCCACGAGTAACCCGCAAACCGCGGCAAGCAGGGTGCCGACCGCCGACATGGCGAGGGTTTCGAGGGCCGCCTGACTCAAGCGACTTAACTGTGAAAGCGATAGATCAGGGCTGAAGAAGGGCTGCGCAAACCGCGCCATTTGTTGCCAAGATTCGGTGGCACCGAGGCCACCGAGATCCAGACCTAGAAACTGCCATGCCACGACGACCAAGAACCCGGCGGCGAGTGCGACGGGTAAACCGCGAGGCCGCGCTCGCGCGACCAGCTGCCAACGCAAAAAACGACTCAATTGGTCGGCTAGCAATACCAAAAGCAAAAACATGCACAGAAAACTGAGTACTTCACCGCCGGCAAACATGCGCAGTGATAATTCCATCTGCTGGCCCAAGCCGCCGGCGCCGACAAAGCCCATGACCACCGAAGCCCGTATCGCGCATTCCCAACGATAGACCGTATACGAAATCATCTCGCTTGCAGCGTTTGGCAAAATGCCATATAGAAATGCCGTCAGACGCGAGGCACCGGCGCCCATGAGGGCCTGTGCCGGCCGACGATCCACCGACTCATAGATTTCGGCATACACCTTGCCCAACATGCCACTATAGGTAATCGCGATCGCTAACACGCCCGCGGTCGGCCCCAGCCCCACCGCACGCACAAACAGCAGCGCCCAGACAATTTCGGGCACGGAGCGCAAGATAATTAAGAGCAAACGCAGCGGCCAACGCAAGCAGCGCCCCAAGATTGAGGGGCGGCCTTGGCGGTGCAGTGCTGAGCGCGAGAGGGCGCGGCTGGCCAATAAAGAGGCGGGAAACGCCAGTAACAGGGCGAGCGCCATGCCCGTGATGGCGATCGCCAGGGTTTCCGCGGTGGCGCGCAGCAACAGGGACAGGAAATCACCGGTATAAGCAGGAGGCCAAAAAGTCGCGGCCAGATGACGCATCGCGCGATTGGCCTCGCTATCGAACAGCACTGCGAGATCGAGCTCACTGTAGTGCAAGCCTGGCCAAAGCAAGGCAATGGCCAAGACACTGATCAGTAGGCGCGGTAGCGCCGCTGGATCGCGCTGTTGCAACACCGTGCGCGTCAGTCTTTGCGTCATGAGCAGGACGCCTTAGCCCAGCCCGCCACAATGCACTGGGCGCGGCGATGAGGCTTGCGGCTCGGGCTGTACCTGCAACTGCGTATTGGCATACAGCCGATCCAGATCCTCCTGAGTGACACAGCCTGCGGCTTTGTCGAACAGGATGCGTCCTGCACGCAGGCCGATAATACGCGGAAAATGTCGCAAGGCCAGGTCGACCGCATGCAGGCTGGCCACTAAGCTAAGATTCCGCTGTTGCACTTCGCGCTGCAAAACGGCCAACGTGTGATCAGCCAACACCGGATCCAAGGCCGATACCGGCTCATCCGCCAGAATCAGCTCCGGCGCTTGATATAAGACACGCGCAATGCCGACCCGTTGCTGCTCCCCCCCGGAAAGCTCATGGCAACGCGCATAGAGACGATGCGCCAGATCAAAGCGACCTAAAGCGGCCGCGATGCCCGGGGCGTCCAAAGGGTGGGCCAGATTTAATACACTGCGCAACAATGACCACTGCCCCAGCCGCCCGGCCGCGATGGCCGTGACCACGCGCTGACGGGGTGGCAAAGGGGGGGTCTGATGGATCAGTCCGATGCGCGCACGCAAACCTTGCCGTGCGCTAGCGCTCATGCGCCAGGGTTGCTGGCCAAGCAAGTGCAGTTCGCCCTGTTGCGGTTGCAGGGCGGTCGCTAACAGACGCAACAGGGAGGTCTTGCCTGCACCGGAAGGCCCGATAATCGCCACCGACTCGCCCGGGGCTACAGCAAACGCAATATCGTTGAGCGCCCATTGTGCGGCATATGACAGAGAAACGCCCCGCAAGGCAAGGCGCTTCGACGCGGCTACAGACACTATTGCAACAGACCTACGTCGCGTGCTGCGGCTTCGATCGAGCTATAGTTCACCACGTCGGTTTCGATAAAGCGGCTGGCACGTTGTAAATCCAGAATCTCTTTGTGCGCGGGCTGCGCCGGGTCGAGCGCCAGAAATGCCGCCTTGATCTTGCTGATTAAATCGGCGTCGAGCTTCCCACGTACCGTCCAGTTGTAATCGAAATACGGCGGCGTGGTTGCAATCACTTTGACTTTGTTCACATCAACCTTGCCTTCGCTGACCAGCTTATCCCAGACCGAGGCGTTCAACACACCGCCGTCGGCCTTGCCGGCTTCGACCCACGCGGCGGTCGCATCATGCGCACCGGAATAAGCCACGCGACTGAAGAACTGTTCGGGCACGATGCCGTCCTGCTGCATAAAGTAACGCGGCATCAGGCTACCCGAAGTCGAAGAGACCGAGCCAAAAGCAAAGCTCTTACCCTTTAAGTCTTGCAGTGATTTAACGGCCGGATCGGCGCTAATAATTTTGCTGGTGAATTGACGATCCTGTTCACGCTGGACCAGGGGAATCGCATCACCCGTCTTAAGGCGCGCCTGAACAAAGGTGAAGCCTCCCAACCAGGCTAAGTCGACGCGGTCAGCGGCCAGCGCTTCGACCACGGCAGCATAGTCGGTGACCGGTACAAACTGCACCTTCATGCCCAGTTGCTGCTCCAGGTAAGCGCCTAGGGGCGCAAATTTACGTAGCAACTCGGTCGGAGCCTCATCCGGAATGGCCGAAACGCGGAGCACGGATTCGGCATGATTAAGCGTAGAAAAAAGTGAAATGACAGCCATGGCGAAGCACGCCATAAGACGTTTGAGCATGGGAATTCTCCGGTTCAATAGCGGAAAAGACGAGTGATTGCCTGTCTCGGGCTCAGACCCGCAACAGTTAGCCGATTATACGCAAATTGAGACGCAGTCCCAGTACTGCATTCTGATCTTCTCAGTACGCGTGCTGTGGTGGCTGCGTGCTGCGCGAGCGCAAATAATCGACCACTTGTGCATGGTGCCCTGAAAACACAATGCGTTGCGCTTTTTGTTCGCGTTGATAGGCATACATCGGGTCGTAGTATTCCGTCAGCAAGGCTTCAATCCAGACGCGATGGCGCGCGACATTGCCATTACGCTGTTGCTCCTCAAGCGCTTCGTTCATCCAGGCATTGAGGCGCTGATAACGCTCGCCCCCCAAACGTTTTACGATATTAGCCAGGCTTTGCAACAATCGATCCGCGAAGGCCGCCTGCCCCCGCACCTCTCCCTGCTCGGCGATAAACTCGTCACGCAACTCAATGACGTAAGCTTGCAGGATGCGCTCGACCCGCCGCTCCAAGCTGTCCTCCAGCCAAATCAGCGGCATCTGCTTCATGGCATTGAACAGCGGCAAGGGTATGGCACAACTCCCAATGATGCGCGCTTCGTCCTCTAACACAAACTTGTTTTGAGCGCGGGCACGCCGTTTCAAAAACTCGATGGCCAACGCGTTCTCGAAGTCGATCTGACCCGGCTGCGGCGAAGCGTGTTTACCAAAACTGGAGCCGCGATGATTGGCGAGCTTTTCAAGATCAATGGCATTGTCGAGCGCTTCGAGGACTTCGGTTTTACCGCAGCCGGTGAGTCCGCCGACCAATAAAAACTGACACTCGTGCACGGCTTTTTCCAGCTCCTCAAGCAAAAAGCTGCGCATGGCTTTATAGCCACCTAAAACACGAGGATAGGCAATACCGCCCTCGGTCTCGAGCCATTTTTGGCTCAACTGCGAACGCAGCCCCCCGCGAAAACAATACAAGTAACCCTCAGGATGATTACGGGCAAACTGAACCCACGCTTCGATACGCCGCTGCTTAATGTCGCCGCTGACCAATTGGTGGCCAAGCGCAATGGCCGCCTGCTGGCCCTGGTTTTTATAGCAGGTGCCGACGCGCTGCCGTTCTAAATCATTCATTAAGGGTAAATTCGTGGCATTGGGGAAGGCCCCTTTGCGAAATTCGACCGGCGCGCGGACATCGAACAGCGGGACATCATTGAGAAACAGGTGTCGATAATCGGCACTGTTGTCGCGTCGTTGACTCATTAGGCAAGCTCCACCGCGTAACTGGAGCGTGCGCACATTTCACCAATTTCGATCGCCTCGACGCCGGCACTCAGTGCCACATCCAGAAAATGCGCGCATTCTTCAGGCGCTACCGCCACTAGCAAGCCTCCACTGGTTTGTGGATCACACAGCAGCTGTTTTTGCGATGGTGTAAGCGGCGCCAAGCGCTCACCATAACTGGCATAGTTGCGCTCGGTGCCGCCGGGAACACAGCCCAAGGCAAGATAATGCTCCACGCCCGCAATGCACGGCACCGCTGTAAAATCGAGGCGCGCCGTCAGGCCGCTGCCGTCGGCCATTTCAACCAGGTGACCGGCCAAACCGAAACCGGTGACATCGGTCATCGCCTGAACTCCGGACAACTCACCAAAACGGCTCCCGACACGATTCAAGGTACACATCAAATCCCGGGCCCGACCGATGTCCTGCGCGCGCAGCACGCCGCGCTTCTCGGCGGTGGTCAAAATACCGATGCCCAGCGGCTTAGTTAGGAACAGGCGTGCGCCCACCTGCGCGGTATCGTTGCGTTTGATATGGGCGCGTTTCACCTCACCGGTCACCGCTAACCCAAAGATCGGCTCTGGCGCATCAATCGAGTGGCCGCCGGCTAGCGGAATACCGGCCGCATCACATACGGCGCGTCCACCGCGCACAACTTCACGCGCCAATTCAGGCGCTAGCTGGTTCACCGGCCAACCGAGAATGGCGATCGCCATTAAGGGCGTGCCGCCCATCGCGTAAACATCACTGATTGCGTTGGTTGCCGCTATACGACCAAAATCAAAAGGGTCATCCACGATCGGCATAAAAAAATCGGTCGTGGAAATCACGCCGCGTTCATCATCCAGCGCATAGACCGCTGCATCATCGCGCGAGGCATTCCCCACCCAGAGTCGTGGATCAAGATGTTGGGCACCACTGCCGGCGAGAATCACGTCGAGCACGGCCGGAGAAATCTTACAGCCGCAGCCAGCGCCGTGGCTGAATTGGGTTAAGCGAATGTTGGAGACGGGATCACTCATGTTGGTATTTCACGCTGTCATTAATGCGGTGGCGCAACGCTAACCGGCTTTGCGGGGAAGGTCAATTTCAGGCATGGCCATTCAGCATTAGATAGGAGCGCTGCGCCTTGAAAAATACTGCGTGCGCCAAATAGCAATCCCAGACAGATCAGCAGATTTTACATTGTAACGAAATGTACTAAGATTACCGGCCCAGCGTTACACAACTTTACAGGCTCGTTTCAATGGTTCAGGTGCTCAGCGAAGC
Organism: Oleiphilaceae bacterium; assembly: GCA_041591755.1. Taxonomy (GTDB): domain Bacteria; phylum Pseudomonadota; class Gammaproteobacteria; order Pseudomonadales; family Oleiphilaceae; genus JBFHRI01. The sequence goes on along the minus strand of JBFHRI010000001.1, from coordinate 38,068 downwards.
CCGCAGAAAGTCCAAGCCCACTCTTGTTTCCGCGCGGGCAAAACAGGGTTTAACACCCGCCGTAGCGGCGGAGGCAGCACAGGGCTCAACCCCACAGCATGTCCGCGGTAGCCGTCCACAGGGCTGGGAAATGACCGCCGAAGAAGCCTTGCGCGTCAATTATGTGGATTGTGAAATTTAACGCTTAAAGGCACACTTTCTCGCTCTGGTGGCGCAACCAATATAAAAGCTCATCGAATGGTAAGGGTGGACTGATTCCGTAGCCCTGAATCTGATCGCAACCCATCGCCTGCAACAACTCGATCATCTCCGGTGACTCGACACCCTCAGCCACGACTTCAAAGCCCAGGGCATGGCACATTTCAATCGACTTACGCGTGACAATTTCGCTTTGAATTTCCGTTGCGATGTAGGCGGTCAGAGACTTATCAATCTTGATTTCATCGGCGGGTAAGCTGCGTAAATAACTCAACGAAGAAAAGCCTGCGCCAAAATCATCGACCGAAACCTTGATACCGGTCTTACGCAGATTTGCCAGCTTCAAGATGGACACCTGCGAATTTTGCATCATGGCCGTTTCTGTCAACTCCAAATACACATCCGCCGAGTTCAATGCATATTTCTTAATGGTGGTTTGCAAGAACTCGCCCAAATCCGCTTCGCGCAGGTTCAATGCGGAGATGTTGATCGACATACTGATATTGAAGCCTTCATCGTGAAACCGTTTGAGATAAGACAATGCGCGGTCAATCACCCAACGGGTCAACGCTCGAATAATGCCGGTCTGCTCAGCCAGGGCCACAAACTCGTCCGGACGCACCATGCCATAACGCTCGTGGTGCCAACGCAATAGCGCTTCAACACACACCACTTGGCGCTTCTGGTAATCCCATTTAGGTTGGAAATAGAGTTCGAGCGCATTGTTTTCGATGGCGTCACGCAGCTCGGATATCAACACCAACCGGCGTGCGTTCGATTGGTCGATATCTTGGCGATAATAGGCCAGGGTTTTCTCGTGTGCTTCGGTCGAATCGGCGGCCACTTGCGCGTTGCGTAATAAGGTTGCGGCATTCACGCCATGCTCCGGACACACAGCAATACCAATAGAAGGGTTCATGGTCAGTCGCATGCCATTGTATTCGATGGGCTTCATCAGGCGCCGAATCACTTCACTGACGGGCGAGTAATCATGCTCAGCGGTATCAGCATTGACCAATACGCCAAACGTACCTTGCTCCAATGCACAAATATTGGCCGAGAAGGAAGGGCCATCGATCACGATCAAACCGGGCATGGCCGCGAACCATTGATTCATACGATGCGCCACTTCGCGCATCACCAGGTCGGTATTATGATGCCCCAAAGAGCGTTTGATTTCTCCGTAACGCCGAATCTCAATCACTCCGACCCCCAAACGTCGGGCCTCTCGACGCGCCAACTCCAGCGTGATCTGACGCTCGAAACACATGCGGTTGGGCAGCAGCGTCACCGGTTCCGACATTGAGGCCTGCACCAGTTTTAATTCTGCTTCGCGTCGTTCCGCGTTTTCTTTCAAACGTGCCTGTTGTGCCGTAATCCGATCCTGGTGCTCGCGATAGAAACGAAAGGCCAGTGCCGCATTGAAGATGAAAGCCTCGAGGGCCGATCCAATCTGCATGCCGAACTCGGTCATAAAACTCACCGGCAACATACCATGCTTGCTCATCGCGGTGATGGCAGAGCCGAACATTAGGGTGCTCCACGCAGCAACGTATACCCACGCGTTGCGATTGCCCATCAGCACTAGAAGTGGTCCGAACAACAGCAACAGGAAAGTCCCCGGTACCGCGATCGCAACCGAAAGTTTGAGCGACATTTGCGCCGTCAAGAAAGGAATGCAGGCCATACAGAAAAGCGCCGACCCTGCGATACAACGGCAGAGTAAATCGAGCGCGCGACTATACTGCGGCAGAGAGAGGAATTCGCGTGAGAAGAGGGCTGAAAACAGTAAACAGCCCGGCAACACGAGCAATAACAGGGTCTTATGGAATGCCGGATCTTCTGATAAGAGAATCGGATACAACTTACCCCGCATCAGCATAAAAAACAGCATAAACATGAACACTGAGCAGACGTAGTACAGATACATCTTTTCGCGCAGCGCCACATAGATGAGCAGGTTAAAAAAGATGATGACGCCCACCACGCCAAAGTACACGGCATGCAATTGATCTTCATGCCCTAACTTGACGAACAGTTCGCGATCCCGCCACAACTCTATTGGCAACAGATGCGCTCCTTCGGTTTGCACCCGCACCAGGAACTCGCGCGCCTCGCCCGCTTCCAGGGTTAATGGAAACAGGAAATAGGGATGATCAATTTCACGTGCATGGTAGGGTAGTTCATCTCCTGCCTCGGCAATCAGCAACGCTTGCCCCTGTCGCACCTCAAGCAAATTGATGAAATCAAGCATTGGGTAGTTGATGATTAGGATGTTTGACTGGCGCACCGGCTCGGGATTGCGAACGCGAAAACGATACCAAACCGCGTGATCGAGATAGCCGAAATTTGCCGGCAAGACCTCTGGCGCCTGCCAATCCTCATGTGTTAAGACTTGCTCCGGAGTCAAGGGATCTGCGCTTTCATGCAACACCTGCAAGCGGATCATTTGGTTGATCTGGCCAGGCTCAAGCTGATTTAGCGGGATCTCCGAAGCAAATGCGGGCAAGCTCGTTAGCCATAGACAAGCTATCCATAGCAGCATTGAACAGGTGCGCAGTCCTGGCATTGGGCTCACTTACTCCGGGGCATAAATCGCTAGCGATGGAACGGATTATTGTTAGTCAATCTCTAAGGGTAGCAGAAATCGCGCATCCGACACGCCCCTGCGAGTTAGCAAGATTACCATTCGGGTCAACGCATCGAGATTGTGCATTCGCCGGTTCTGGTTTTTAATTAGAAGCCGTTGGCTCTGCTTTCGCAGACACGCACTTTTTTGAATCAGGAGAAGTTTATGCATAGTGCAGAAGAAGGCCGTCAGGCGCGCATCATCAGCGAACTCAGTACCTTTATTCGTAAAGTATTGAGTGATCCCAGTGTGGCGCCCAAATGCATGGAAATTGCGCGACGCCTCAAAAACGAACCGAATGCGGACAAACTGATTGCCGAAGAAATCAGCGCCAACACGATCGTGCGTATTCCCGAAGAGTTGAGCGATGCGGACAAACTATTTTTGGAGATTATTAATCAGGTTTTGGATGACGAAGAGGCGCTTTACTGACAGTCATACAATACGTTCAAGTCGCAGGCATCAACTTTAGCTCCCTCCCCTTAAAGGGGAGAGTCAGGGTGGGGGTTAAGCAGGCAACGCGGAGCCAGGCGCTTTACCCCCTCCCAAGCTCCCCCTTCTTAAGGGGGAGGGGCTGTAAACGTCTCACCGTCAATACTTTAACAGTCGGCAATTCTTAGAACCTTTCACGCCCCAGCAGCACGCTGTTTGGTTTTAGCACACACACTTTGCAATTGGCGCATCGCGCTGCGCAATCCTTCATCGTGTTCGGCGATTTCGCGCTGCTCTTTGAGAATGTCCTGCAGAATCTCACGCGTGGTCAGCGGGTTCGCCAAGACCACACGAAACACCACGCAGGGTCGGCCACCATATTTCAGCGGCTCCAAGCGGGTACGCGAGACAAACGACAAGCCCTTCTCACGCTGTGTCTTTTGAATGGCCTTGGTCACTCGATCCAAGACCTCGTTGATGCGGTCCATCTGGTGTTGATCGGCTTCCGCCAGCGCCGCCGCTGCGTAAGCAGGACGATAGCGATAGGTCAGGATATTTAACTCGGGATAGGAAATGACCTCAAAATCGGATTGCTGGTCCAGCATCGTGGCAAAGTCACGTGCTTTTTCGATGCCCTGATCAATCAGAATCTCATAACCTTCGCGGGCAATGATTTTCAACCCGGAATGTACCAACATGGCCATGCCTGGACGTGAACCCTCGAGCGTGGTGGCACCCAAATCCTTGGAACCCTGACGAATCACATACTGTGCGTGGTGTTCAATCGCTTTGAGTTTGGCCGGATCTTTAAACAAGACCATGCCACAGCCCATCGGCACATAAAGCTGCTTGTGCGCATCCAGTGTCACCGAATCCGCTTTTTCAATGCCCTTGAGCAAATGTTTATAGGTATTGGAGAACAAGGTGGGGCCGCCCCAAGCGGCATCGACATGAAAATGCGCCTTGAACTGTCGTGCGATCTCCGCCATTTCGTCCAAGGGGTCGACACTACCTGTTTCGGTCGTGCCGGCAATCCCGACAATACCAAGAATGCAGATCTTACGTTGTTGCAGATCCTCACAGACAGCACGCAAAGCATCCAGATCGATACGATTATTATCGTCAGTTGGAATGGCGACCAGATTACTGCGGCCGATCCCTAACAAATCTGCAGCCTTGCGCAGGGAATAATGACCCCGCTTGGACACCACGATCGCAGCGCCCTCATAGCCATAATATTGCAGGGCGCGGAACAGGCCATCATGCGCCACACCCCGAAACTGCCCTTCTGCCGGCAAGCAAAGATTACGCGCTGCCCAAAGGGCCGTGATGTTCGCAATCGTACCACCCGAACACACAGCGCCCAGCGAATACTCTGCATTGTGCATCCAACGCGCATAGAAATCGTCATCCTGGTTGTATACCAGGCGATGTAACATCCCGCTGACCTGACGCTCCAAGGGCGTAAAGGCCTTGGAGGTTTCGGTTTTGACCAGATTCTGATTGAGGGCAATCATGATCTTGGACAAAGGCAACATAAAATAGGGTAAGGCCGAAGTCATGTGCCCGACGAAGCTGGGCGAGGCCGTGTGAACCGAACGCGAAACCAGTTTGTCCAGCACGAATTGGGTGTGCTCAGAAACGAAAATAGGTTTCTCGGGAATGCGGGAATCGGAAAAATCTTTCTCCATCGCCTGCAGATCATGCTCGACCGCCACGATGTGATCTTGGAGAAATCCCGCCAGGTTAGCGGAAATGTCTCGGTCGATACGCGCCAGTGTCGACGATGGCGCCTCGGGCACTGTAAAGACCCGATACATGCTCTCGATACTGGCCTGGGCAAATTTTTTCTGCTCGGACTGCGTCAACGCCATAATCTGCTCATAGTTTAAAACACGCTATGCTCGCCACCTTACGGCCGGTGCGAACGCAAAGGCGGGCTAGTATATTCGCTCGTTCAAAGGATAACCAGTTTATGACATCCGGCTCAATTTTGCGTAAGTTTGTCCGCCGGCATTGCTTTGGCGCCATCATTGGCAGGACACAAAGGCGGCTGGGCGTCCGGGAAAAAGATCAAATCGCCGCGATCAATCAGCCCTCGCATGATTTCCTGGCTGCGGCCCTTGCTTAGCGTGCGTTGAATGGACTGCCTAATTTCTTCTTTCACCTCAAACAGCGGGCGCGTAAATTTCGCCGCATGGTCACTGTAGTATTGTTCCACCATGGCATCACTGATTTCACCCACAGCCAAGATTTTTTCCCGCGCGGCCTCAAAACTCAACTGCTCACGCTGAGCCAGTTCGGCAATATGAATGTTCAGTGCCGCCTGCGCCAATAAAGAAAGTTGTTGCACCACGCCCTGGCGCACTAAGCGGCAATACGGCTCGACAAAATCAGACGGCAGCTCCTGTGCTCTAAAGTCCTGTCCACGATAGTTCAGAATCACCTGGCTGGGCGGTTCAATACTCGGGCCCTGAGCATGCTGCTGCAGCAGGTTAGACAAGATCATGCCTAACGCGAACGCGAAAAACATCATGATAAACGAGGTTCGATTAAGCGCTGGATTCTGTTTCAAAGGGGTGTCCTCAACCTAAAACTGCGATTATGGCGGGATTGGGCTTTAGCGTACAATCTACGACCTTTACTTAGAGCTTTTTTAAGATGTCGACCTCCGCCGACGACCCAAGCCACAGTGTAGAGCGCTTACAACCATTGCTGACTGCACTGCAGCAGGGTCATCGCGCGATGTTTGTGGTATGCGGCGAGCACGCGAACTGCCTAGCGCTGGCCCAGCAATTCCTGGATAAATTTCACCAGCACTCGCCCGTTCTGGTCAGCAACGCGCAGGGCAATACGGGGCTACACCAACTGCTCGGTCATGAATGCGAAGCACTGATCTATGATGGTTTTGCAGGCCTCAATCCGGACCAGCTGGCGGCCGCATCTGGACTCGTCAAGGCGGGCGGCTGGTTGGGATTAGTGCTGCCCGATTATGCTCAGCTAATGCGCGAAAAAGACCGCGACTACCCGCGCATGTGTCGAGATGCGGATGAGCTGGCACGTTGTGGCCATCACTTCATACACCGTCTGTGGCAGTGTCTACAAACCCATCCTGCCGTGCTGTGGCTGCAACCTGCACACATCGCCCGATTGCCGCAACTCAGCGGGTTGAAACCGACTTCCACCACACCATTCAACCCGACCTTGCCCACACGCTCGCAACAACACGCTATACAGGCCATTATCGCCATGACCGCGCACAGCACTGCCTTGCTCATGCTGCACGCTGATCGCGGCCGCGGCAAGTCCAGTGCCTTGGGCTTGGCGGCGGCACACTTATGTCGCGCCCAAAGGGTGCGCATTCTCCTCTGCACCCCGGCGCGCGAGCAAACGCAAATCGTGCTGCAGCACTTCTCTGAAAACGGCTCTGCGGATGCCCCGGGGCAACTCATCTGCATCGCACCCGATACTTTGCTGCTCAATTCACCGCCTGCCGATCTGGTTTTGGTCGATGAAGCCGCAATGCTGCCATTGCAAATCTTATTAGCAATCGCTCAGCGCTATCCAAGAGTCGTCTATGCCAGTACCCAATACGGCTATGAAGGCTCAGGCCGTGGCTTCGCATTGAAACTGCAGCAGGGCTTGCTCGCCTTGACGCAAGCGCGAGAAGCCGCACCCCCGCAAGTGCTGACACTGCAGCAAGCCATTCGCTGGTGTCAGCATGACCTGCTGGAGAACTGCATCAACGAAGCCTTGTTGTTACAGGCGGACGTGCCGGACCAGGTGCGTCTCAATAGCGCATCCGCGCCTGAAATTTATTGGCTTACACAAGCTGAGTTGGCAACAGATGCGACGCTACTGCATTCGCTTTTTGGGTTGCTGGTAAGCGCACACTATCAAACAAAGCCCTCAGATTTAAGGATGCTACTCGACCACCCTGCCGTTCAAATCGCGGTATACCAGGACTCGAGTAAAGCTTTGCTGGGTGCCATCGTGCTGCTGGCAGAAGGTGGGATCGAGGATCCTGACTTAGCTCAAGGCTTGATAGAAGGTCGGCGCCGCCCCAGAGGACACTTGCTACCTCAAGCGTTGACACAGTTTAGCGCGCAAGCTGACTGGCTGCGGCTACGTACTCTGCGGGTTCTCCGAATCGCGGTGTTGCCTGGCCTGCAGGGACAGGGCATTGGTTCACGGCTTATCCGCGCGGCGCGCGAACGCGCGCAACTACAGCAGCAAGATTATCTCTGTAGCAGTTTTGGGCTCAGTGCGGAATTGTTGCGATTCTGGCAAGGCAATGACTTCTCACTCCTCCGTATCGGTTATCGCATCGACAGCGCCAATGCCTGCCATTCGGCCCAAGTCGCACTCCCGCTTTGCGACCAGGCAATGGCCTTGGTCCAACACACGCAACGACGCTTCAGCCTGCTGTTTCAGCAGCTCCAACATTCGCATTTTGCTGCGCTCGATCGACATACGCGAGCGCGGGTGGCGGAAGGATTGAGTCAGGCCTCAGCCGATCAGGTCTACCAACTGCAGCTATTGCCGGCGTTTTGCCAGGCCTACCGCAGTTTCGAAGATGTAATACCAGAGCTCATGGTGTTCCTACAGCTGCCTGGGGTGCAGGCAGAAATCGCCCAATGGCCTCCGTCGGAGCGAGATCTGATAGCACAACGTCTGCAAGGGTGTGATTGGGTGGAGCTGGCGCGCGCAGGAAAATGGACCGGCAAAAAAGCGGCACAAACTCACTTTAAGGCTTTGATTACGCGTCTACTTAAGACCGCGGCGCCAGACTGCGCCACGAGGGGACTGAGTTAGATCGAGAACGAAGATCCACAGCCACAAGTGGACGTGGCATTCGGGTTGCTCACCGAGAATTGGGCGCCTTTAAGACCTTCCTGGTAGTCCACCGTGGCGCCGACCAGATATTGGTAGCTCATAGGGTCCACCACTAGATTGACGCCCTGGTTGCTAATCACCGTGTCATCCTCGGCCAACTCCTCGTCAAAGGTGAAGCCATACTGGAACCCGGAGCAACCACCACCAGTCACATAGACCCGTAACTTGAGATCAGGGTTACCCTCATCTTCCACCAACTCTTTGACTTTGGCCGCCGCCGCATCGGTAAATACCAAGGGGGTCGGAACAAACGAATCTACCACACTCATCTAAACTTGGGCCTGCTTCTAACACGTCAACACCAATGCTGGCGCGGGCGGCAATTATCGCTTTACCCGAGTAATTCAGTCAACTATTTAAGCTTGGGCTTGGCCACGGCTTTCAAGGCAACTTGCTCACGCGAGCTGACCGCTTGGCCACGCTCTTTAGCCCCCTCTTCAACCGCTGCGGCTAACTCTCGGGCCACCGAAGACACCGCCTCGGAACTGCTGGTCAAGGGCGCAGAGGCCGCTTTTCGGGGAGCGGACTGGACCGTCGCTGCCACGACGGCATCCTCTGCTGCCGCCTCAGTTTTCGGCACCGCAGATCCACTCACTTCTCGTTTCGCACCATCTTGCGAGGCTTCAGCTTGGGGGGCCGCTTGGGCAGCGGTTTCGGGTTTCGGCATCTCATGGACCAGCTTACCGTTGACCTCCGCCCCCATGGCCATCTCGATCAGGTGGTAATGAACATTACCTGCGATCGATGCCTTGGGTGCCAATTCCAGGTGTTTGGACGCATGGACGTTGCCATTAACCTTGCCATTGACGATGATGTGTGGCGCAAAAACATCGCCATGGACCACACCAATGTCGCTGATGCGCACCACGCCCTCACTGCCCTCTTTGGCGCGTACCGTACCACGCACGCTGCCATCGATATGCAAGCCGCCGGAAAAATACAAATCGCCTTCTATCTGCGTTTTACGTGAGATCAGGGTATCAAAGTGGCGTAATACCGGACTCTGCTTACGTTTCTTGCGCCCAAACATGATCTTCTCCTGCTGTCTTTGGGAAGCGGCTGTACGCTTTTTTTTCATACAGCCCCTTGTCAGTTCACGAGTGTACAATCGCCAGAAATAAAACTTCACGACATTAGGATTGCTTGGCGATCAAGTCCTGCCAGTCGAACGAGCGCTCGACCCTCGAGGCAGAGCGCCCCTTGGACTGCGCCACCACTTGCAGCCGCTCGGGTACGAAATCTTCCGGCAATAGTAACTCACCGGCAAACTCCTGGAAGTATTTGAACTCAAATTTAATACCCAGTTCCTTAACCTCAGACACATCGCGCAGAGGGATCACTTCCTGTGCCTCGCCGCGCTGCCCGATTAGATTCACCGCCATGACACCGGACAAGGTGTCCTTGGCATCACTCAGTTGAGCCAACACAAATTTGTACTGCACGCGCCGCGGTTCCGGCAAACTTTTAAGCGTTACATTCTGGATCTGCAGGCCTCGTGCGTTGTCAGAAGGCAGCATAATGCTGCGATAGAAACTCACGTCTTGGCGTAGCTTGGCGATGACTTCTTCCAGATTATGGATAGTGGCTTTGATCTCCTGGCGTGCCAAATCATCAATCGCGCGACCGCTCTCCAAAGTGGCCACTTGCTGACGCAAGGCCGATTCGGACTGCTGCAGTTCGCGGTACTCTTGTGACAAACGGCTGAGTTGCTCCTGCAGTGAGGCATGCCGATAACCCACGCCCAAATGGGCCAGCCAGTAGCCTGCCGCTAAGCCGGATAGCGCCACCGCAATGATGGTTAGCCACCAGCGACGACGAAAGCCGGGCTGATGCCGCACCACCACTAAACGATCATCAGCGCGACGCGGCACGATCGCTGACCCTCTGCAAAACTCGCGTTATTAGCAACATCTCTGTGCCCCGGTTCATTTAGGGCGCCAGAGGCACGATATCAAGGCCTGCGGTTTCATTCAGTCCAAACATCAGGTTCATGTTTTGTACCGCTTGGCCCGAAGCGCCCTTGACCAGATTATCTATTACCGACACGACGATCAGTATGTCACTATCCGGCTGGCGATGCAGCGCTAGACGGCACAGATTGGCTCCTTTAACGCTGCGCGTTTCCGGCAGTGCACCCCAAGGCATGACATCCACAAATGGCTCATCGGCATAACGTTGTTCAAACACGGCCTGCAAATCGGTCTGGCTCAGGGCGCGGCCCTTGTCATTTAGTCTGGCATAAAGGGTCGCCTCGATGCCGCGAATCATTGGCACCAAATGTGGCACGAAGGTCAGTCCCACCGCGCCACCGGCAGCGGCGTTCAGCCCTTGCCGAATTTCTGGCAAATGACGATGCCCCGACACTGCATACGCTTTGAAGCTGTCCGCAGCTTCGGCCAGCAGAGAGCCAATACTGGCCGTTCGACCGGCGCCACTAACCCCCGATTTAGCATCAGCGATCAAGTTGTCAGTGTGCACCAAACCCTGCTCCAACAGGGGAATGAAACCCAACTGCGTCGCGGTGGGATAGCAGCCTGGGCAGGCAATCAGCTGTGCTTCGCGGATCTGCCCACGATAGACTTCCGGCAGACCATAGACCGCTCGCTCGATCAATTGTGGCGCCCCGTGTGCCTGTTTGTACCATTTTTCCCACAAGGCTTGATCACGAATGCGAAAGTCCGCCGATAAGTCAATCACGCGAACGCCCCGCTCAATCAAGGCAGGCACCTGAGCCTGTGCTACGCCATGCGGCGTGGCAAAAAACACCACATCACAGGCAGCTAAGGTGTCGACGTTGGGCTCGCTAAATGCAATATCGACGAAACCACGTAGTTGCGGGAACATCTCGGCGACTGGGAGTCCGGCCTCGGCACGCGAAGTCACCACCTCGATCTTTACCTCAGGATGACGCGCCAAGATGCGCAACAGTTCAGAACCGGTATATCCGGTTGCCCCCACAATACCTGCCTTGATCATGTCTCACCTCGTGTCCTGAATGAAAAAGATTAAATGGCAAAGGGCGCGCATTGTAACACGAGAATGCGATAGAACAGACAGCTCGGCGGCTTGCCGCTTTTTCAATGCAAGGCAAGCGGCTAGAATGGGCGGGTGCTCATGCTTTGACCAAATCAGGATGCCCGCCGCCGATGCGTCTCTCCGCTCGCTTCAGACAATACAAAGTCCTTTTCCGGCAGCGCTTGTCCGAACTCGATGCACTGCCGCAACTGTCCGTACTCGCCATCATCGCAGGGGTTTTGACCGCCGGCGTCATTATCCTGTTTCGGGTATTTATCGAATGGCCCCTGGGATACTTTTTGCCCGAGGGCGATCCAGAAAACTTTGAGGGCTTGTCCGAGTTGGCGCGAGTGATGCTTCCGTTGTCCGGTGCGTTCGTATTGGGAGTGGTGTGGTACCGATTGCATATTAGCCAACGTAAGGTTGGCGTCGCAGCGGTCATGGAGCGCTTGAGTTATCACCAGGGCTACATCGGTTTACGCAGCCTCATGACCCAGTTCTTTGGCGGCGTGATCAGCCTGGTGAGCGGCCAATCAGGCGGACGTGAAGGCCCTGCCGTACATTTGGGCGCGGCCAGCTCCAGCCTGCTGGGCCAATACATGAAACTGCCCAACAACAGTATTCGCACCCTGGTTTCCTGTGGCACTGCGGCCGCTATTTCCGCCTCTTTCAATACGCCCATCGCCGGCGTCATCTTTGCGATGGAAGTGGTGATGATGGAATACACGATCACCGGCTTTACGCCGGTGATTCTGGCAGCAGTTTCCGCGGCCATTGTGACGCAAGCCGTGTATGGCAGTGAGCCGGCGTTTCTAGTCCCCGCACTCGACCTCAACTCCTTAATCGAAATACCCTACATTGTAGTGTGTGGCCTGGTCATTGGGGTCGCGTCGGCCCTGTTCGTCTATATTCTCAAACAGGCGATGCGCTTCGGTCACATCAGTATCTTTTACCGTCTGATGATGGCGGGGGTCATCGCCGCAGCGGGTGCCTGGGCTGTACCACAAGTGATGGGCATCGGATATGACACGGTCAACCACGCCCTGATGGGACAAATCGGACTGGGCTTGGTACTGGCTATTACGCTCACCAAGATTTTCGTCACGGCCACCGCCGTTGGACTCGGCATGCCCATGGGCCTGGTCGGTCCGACCTTTTTCATTGGCGCCACCCTGGGATGCGGTATGGGCTTGCTGGCGCAATGGCTGATGCCCTCTCTGGCCTCCTCGCCAGGTTTCTATGCCATGCTTGGCATGGGCGCGATGATGGGTTCTGTGTTGCAAGCGCCCTTATCCGCCTTGATGGCCATGGTGGAAATGACGCAAAACACCAATATCATTCTGCCCGGAATGTTGATTATCGTGGTCTCCAGCATGATTGCCAGCCAAGTGTTCAAACAAAAGTCGGTGTTTCTAACGATCTTGCAGCAGCAAGGACTGGATTATCAGAGCAATCCAGTCTCGCAGGCCTTGCAACGGGTCGGGGTCGCCGCCATTATGGAGCGTCGTATTGTCCGCTCGGACAAAGTGATCGATCTGGAACAAGCCGCTGACCTACTGCGCTCTGCACCGAAGTGGATACTCATCAACAATCCCGACGGGCGTCCAGTGTCATTACTGCCAGCCGTTGATTTAGCTCGCTGTATCCAAGAGCACACACCCGAACCTCAAGCAGGCGAGGCCAACGAGCAAAGCGACGACCTGGTGAACAGCGCTGCTGAAGTACCTGAAGCCTCCCTGCTAAACCTGCTGGACATCCCAGCGCAGCGACGCGATCTGGCACCTTTGCACTTCCAAGCCACGCTATTGGAGGCATTGGATCAGCTCAATGCGGCCCATACCGAAGCACTTTACGTCGAACGCGCACACAGCGAAACGGCGCCGACCATTCTCGGCGTGTTGCTGCGGGACGATATTGAAAGCTATTACCAACGACCCAGTTTCTAAGGACGCATATGGCAGAATACTACCTCTGGTTTAAAGCCTTTCACCTCATTGCCGTGGTGTGTTGGTTCGCAGCGCTGTTTTATCTACCGCGACTTTTCGTGTACCACGCCATGAGTGAGGACCAGACCAGCCTCGCCCGCTTTAAGGTGATGGAACGCAAACTTTACCGGGGTATTGGCACCCCCTCCATGATTCTGAGTGTTGTTCTGGGTCTGGCACTATTACATGTTCAGGGTGCGGCGTTGATGCAAAGCGGCTGGCTGCATGCCAAGCTCGTCTGTGTGGCGATGCTGCTCATCTATCATTTCTATTGCGGCCATCTCGTCAAGGTCTTCGCGCGGGACGACAATTCGCGCAGCCACGTTTTCTATCGTTGGTTCAATGAGTTTCCGGTTTTGTTATTGTTGGCCATTGTCATTCTGGCCGTGGTAAAACCGTTCTAATGCGAAGTTTACTTTGATGAGTCATGGTCACGTTGAGCATGGATAGGCATCACTCACGGCTCTGCGGTATTTATGCGATTACCGATCCCTTGCTTTGTCCCCAGGATCGTTTGCTCGTAACGGTTGAGCAGGCGCTGCAGGGCGGGATTCGCTTGCTGCAATACCGCGATAAAGTGGCCCACCCAGCACAGCGCTTGGACAATGCACTGCGTTTGCGCGCCTTGTGTGAGCAATACGATGCGTGCCTGATCATTAATGACGACGTGGCGCTATGTCTGGCGGTCGATGCGCATGGTGTTCATCTCGGACGCAGTGATGGAGATGTCGCGCAAGCACGCTTGGCCTTGGGCCCGGACCGCATACTCGGGGTGACCTGTCATAGTGACCTCAACTACGCCCAGCAGGCGACGGCAGTCGGCGCAGACTACTGTGCCTTTGGTAGGCTCTTTGCGTCGAGGACGAAGCCCGACGCCCCGGCTTGCTCGCCACAGGTGCTGGCGCAGGCCAAAAAACTTGGTTTGCGCACCGTCGCCATCGGCGGCATTGATTTGAGCAATATGGCCGGGCTGTTAGCCCTGCAGCCCGATATGCTCGCCCTGATTCATGGTTTGTTTGGACAAAAGAACATCAAGGACACGGCGCATCAGCTGGTTACAATGGCCCAGCAGCACACCCCGCCGGCCTACCCGAATTAACTTTCGACGACTTAAATTTTTCAAGGACTCAATATGACCCGATCTGAAGAACTTTTCTCTGACGCACAAAAATGGATCCCCGGCGGGGTCAATTCACCCGTCCGGGCGTTTCGAGGCGTCGGTGGCTCACCGCTATTTTTTGAGCGCGGTGAAGGCGCCTACCTGATTGACGCGGATGGAAAGCGTTATATCGATTACGTCGGCTCCTGGGGCCCCATGATCCTGGGTCACTCCCATCCGGCGGTGATCGAAGCGGTACGTGCGCAGCTCGACAAAGGCCTCGGATTTGGCGCCCCCACTGAACTCGAAACCCGCATGGCCAAAAAAGTCTGTGAGCTGGTGCCATCGATCGAGAAAGTCCGAATGGTCAGCTCTGGCACCGAAGCCACCATGAGCGCGATTCGTTTGGCGCGTGGTTATACTCAGCGCGATATGATCGTCAAGTTCGAAGGCTGCTATCACGGGCACTCAGACTCGTTGTTAGTGAAAGCCGGCTCTGGCGCGTTGACCCTCGGCGTGCCCTCCTCGCCGGGCGTTCCGGCCGGTGTGGCGCAAGATACCCTGACCCTCAACTACAACGACAGCGCCCAAGTACGCAAGGTCTTTGCAGATATTGGCGATCAGATCGCCGCGATCATCGTCGAACCGGTAGCCGGCAACATGAACTGTGTGCCACCGCTCCCCGGCTTTCTGGAAACGCTGCGTGAGTGTTGTGACGAACATGACAGTGTGCTGATTTTTGATGAGGTCATGACCGGCTTTCGTGTGGCATTGGGCGGTGCGCAAGAACGTTATGGCGTGAAGCCTGACCTGACGACCTTGGGCAAAGTCATCGGCGGCGGTTTACCGGTCGGTGCGTTCGGTGGTAAACGCGAAATCATGAATGCGATTGCGCCGGCCGGCGCGGTTTATCAAGCGGGAACCTTATCGGGTAATCCGCTGGCGATGGCGGCGGGCTTAGCGATGCTCGAACATGTCTCAGCCCCGGGCTTCCAAGAACAGATGGCGGCGCAAACGCGTAAATTGGTGGACGGCATGCAAGCCACTGCTAGAGAGGCCGGCGTGCCCATGGCGTTCAATCAGGCGGGCAGCATGTTCGGCTTCTTCTTTACCGAAGCCAAACAGGTCAGCACCTTTGCCGACGTGATGACCTGTGACGTCGAACGTTTCAAACGCTTTTACCACGCCATGCTGGAAAACGGCGTCTATCTGGCGCCCTCAGCTTTCGAAGCCGGCTTCGTTTCGGCGGCACATGGCGATGCAGAGATCGCGGCGACGCTGGTTGCGATGAAAGCGGCCTTACAAACCAGCTCGAGTGCCTGAAACCTGACCCCAGGCTTATACCTGGAGCGCAACGCGCTCCAGGATTTCACCGTTCTGTAGGGTCTGAAAGCCACCTAATGCCGTCGTTAACAATGGATCAGAAGAGACTTTTACCGGCGTTTGTAACGCATTCTGCAAACGCGCAGCCAGGTGCTTGAGCAAGGCGCCACCACCGGCAAGAACAATACTCTGACGGTATATATCATTGAGGATTTCAGGCGGCATCTCACGTAATGCCGCCCTGGCTAACTCCACGATTTGGCCCACCGTACCCTCTATCGCTTCGGCCAGATCGCTTATGGGAATGCTGCGCGTCACCGGCAAGCCACTTCGTAAGTCACGACCCGCTACTTTGAAATGCTCAATGGGGTCCGTCAGGTACGGCACGTAAGCACGGCCGTAAGTTTGTTTAATACGTTCGGCCGTTTGCTCGCCAATGACAAAATGATATTTGTCGCGCAAGTACGTGATGATTCGCTGGTCCATATCATTACCCCCTACCCTCACCGCCCGCGCGTAAACAATACCTCCGCAGGAGACAACGGCGATTTCAGTGGTCCCGCCGCCAATGTCGACGACCATGCTAGCCGTGGACTCAAATACCGGCAGTCCAGCACCAATAGCCGCCGCCATGGGCTCTTCGATCAGCTGAACCTTGCGCGCGCCGATGGCGCGGCCAATCTCGCTCACCGCTTCGCGTTCGAGCTGAGTCACCACACAGGGTAGAGAAATCACCACTTTCGGTCGTCGCCACCAGCTGGCGGCTTTGAGCCTTCGAGCAAAGCCGTGCAACATTTCTGCACTGCGATCGGTGTCGGCAACCACGCCTCGACACAGGGGTTTAAACACCCGCAATTGTTGCGGCGTCTTGCCGAGCATCTTTTTTGCGTCAGCGCCCAACGCCACCACATTGCCCTTCCCCTTGGCCGAGCAACGCGAGGCCAACATCGAGGGCTCATTCAGTAAGAGCCCATGACCTTGTTGGTAGATCAGCGTATTGGCCGTGCCGAGGTCGATATAGAGTGATTGATTGAGGTTTAACAAGAACGACTCCAGTCAGACTGCCATCAGCGCTCGAGTGCGCTCTAATTTGGCGCAGCATAAGCGGCACCGGGTTACGCGGTCAATCAAGCGAGTCAATCTCGACCAAGAGCCGCTTAGGTCGACAGGCGAGCGAGTATCTCATTTAAAAATAAACGCCCTTGGGGGCTAGCCTGTACTCTAAGTGCATCCATCAACCCGTCTTGACGGAGTTTAGAGAGCGCCGGCTCGAGTACCTGGAGTGATAGATCGGTCGCCGCGACAAAATCCGCTGCGCTGACGCCCGCATTCAGGCGCAGGACATTCATTAAATACTCCAGCGGTAGCTCCGCTGCAGACACTTCTTCCTCGGAGATCCGATAGTGAACACGCGGCTTCATGTAGTCAGCGGGCATGCGGCTTTTCCGATAACGCGTCACACTGCGACGACCCGCCTCCAGATAGGTGATTTTAGCGTGGGCACCGGCGCCCAAGCCCAGATAGTCGCCAAACAGCCAATAGTTCAAATTGTGCCGAGCTTGTTTGCCTGCGAGCGCGAATGCGGAAATCTCATATTGCGCATAGCCGGCGTCTGCCAGGCAAGCCATGCCAGAATCCTGAATCTGCCACAGTGTTTCATCTTCGGGCAGTGTCGGTGTGCGGCTGTAGAATTCGGTATTCGGTTCGATGGTCAATTGATACCACGACAAGTGCTCCGGCCCCAGGGCAATGGCGCGCTTCAGATCATCCACTGCTTCGTCTTCAGTCTGTTCGGGCAAACCGTGCATCAGATCCAGATTGATATTGCTGAATCCTGCGTCTCGCGCCATGCTGTAGGCCCGTTCCGCTTCGCCGCCACTGTGAATGCGCCCAAGGGCTTTGAGCTTGCTGTCAGAAAAGCTTTGCACGCCCATCGACAAACGATTGATACCCGCGCGGCGATAGCCTTTGAAGCGCTCGGATTCGGCCGTACCGGGATTGGCTTCCAGCGTGATTTCGATATCAGAAGCAAAGCCTATTTGCCGTTCTGCTGCGGCCAGGAAGCGCTCATAGAAGCGCGGACTCATCAAACTGGGCGTACCGCCGCCAAAGAAAATACTGTGCAGTTTGCGCCCCTGCGCCAACGGCGCGTCGCCTTGCAGATCCTTCAAGATCGCGGCCAGGTAGGCATCCTCAGGCAGATTTTGTGGATCACCGGCATGGGAATTGAAATCGCAATAAGGGCACTTGCGCACACACCAGGGCACGTGTGCATACAAACTTAGCGGCGGTAAATCTGGCGTGGTTGAAGTCATCAGAGCGCGTTGTTGGCGAGCTGCAATTGCGCCAGTAGCTGCGCCAATGCCTGCCCCCGATGGCTGACCTGATTTTTCTCAGCCTTACTCAATTGCGCCGCTGCGCAATTGAGCTCCGGCACCCAGAAAACCGGGTCGTAGCCAAAGCCACCGCTACCCATCGGCTCAGTCAGAATGCGCCCACGCCAAACTCCATGGCAGACAATAGGCACTGGATCCGTGGCATGACGCATATACACCAGTACACAATGAAACTGGGCGGTCCGTTCTGCGTCCGGAACACCCTGCATCCGCTGTAGCAACAACTCAATATTGCTTTGATCAGTCGCCTCAGGCCCAGCGTAACGCGCGGAGTAAATGCCGGGCGCACCACCCAAGGCATCCACCGCCAGGCCCGAATCGTCAGCGAGCGCGGGCAACCCGGATTGCTGGGCTGCAAAACGCGCCTTCAAAAGGGCATTTTCGATAAAGGTAAGACCGGTTTCTTCGGCTTCTTGCAGACCTAATTCTACTTGCGAACTTAGGCGCAGGCCCGCATGTGCGAGCAAGGCCTGCAACTCTGCGAGTTTACCCTGATTACCGCTGGCGAGAACTATTTGCTGCAATGATCAGTGCTCAATCGTTATAAAAGGTATGCGTGAAACGTAAGTTAAAGGGTTCACGCACGCCCTCTGGATACACCGAGAGATTGAAGGTCAGCACCTCGCCCTCCCGAAACTGTGTTTGCGCCAGATAATAAATCGCTGGGTTTTCAATGATTTGCTGGAAACCTAAGAAGGTATTCTGTTGTACGTCGTTCGTCACCTTGCCCTCAATCACCGCACCCACTGCTTCGGTTTTACCTTCTGCGAGGTGTTTGAGTACGCTGACATTGAGTACCCCAATCGCCTGACTGCGCGTTAGACCATATTGCTTGGCCACGGCAGGTTGCAAAAAGGTACTGACAAAGGCGCTATAGTGGACGTCGTATTTAACGCCTTGTGCGGTAGAGAACTGCTTGAATTGTTCGGCTGCTGCAAAACCACTGAACAGCAGCGCAAGGCTGAGCATGAGTAAGGTACGCATGATCACTTCCTCCCGATCCGATAGACGGCAAATTCCGCCAGCAGGTTGGGCCACATTCTCGCAAAGCTGCTTTGCTCGAAATCGGCATCGACGACTTCGCGACTCAGAATGCGGATGTTTTTCTCCCGGCACAAGGCTTCAAAATCCTTGAAAGTGCAGAGATGAATGTTAGGCGTATCATACCAGCGATAGGGTAGCGTTTTCGACATCGGCATCATACCGCGCAAAATCAGGTAGAAGCGGCAGCGCCAATGGCCAAAATTTGGAAAAGTCACGATCCCCTGACGTCCGAGGCGCAACATCTCGTCCAGCATGACATCGGGTCGTCGCACCGCCTGCAAGGCCTGAGTCATAATCACGGTATCGAACTGCTGGTCGGCAAAGTTCTGCAAGCCCTTGGCATCGAGGTCCTGCTGGATCACATTGACACCCTTTCGGATACACTCGGTGATCTGTTCTTCACCGATTTCGAGGCCATAGCCGCGCACCCCTTTGTGCTCCTGCAAATAGGCCAGCAAGGTACCATCGCCACAGCCCAAATCCAGCACCGAGCTATTTGGCGCGACCCACGGCGTAATCACTTTGAGATCGGCTCGCATCTTCTTAGCGGACCTCCTGCAATGCATTCGCGATACGTTCCATGTAAGCTGAAAAGACAGCGGTATAGCGCGGCGTCGGGATCAAAAATGCATCATGGCCATGCGGCGCGTCGATCTCCACATAGGTCACCTCTTTTCCTGCCTTGACCATGGCTTCAACCAGCTCTTCCGAGCGCTCCGGCGAGAAACGCCAATCGGTGCTAAATGACACCACCAGATAACGGCACTGCGCACGAGCCAGGGCATCCGGCAAGGAGCCTCCAAAATCTGCAGCGGGATCGAAGTAGTCAAGCGCTCGGGTCATCAGCAAATAAGTGTTGGCATCGAAGGAGCGAGAGAAACGTTCACCTTGATAATGCAGGTAACTTTCGACCTCAAACTCAATTTCATAACCAAAATTAAACGCTGGCAGCTTCAAATCCCGCCCGAACTTCTCGCCCAACGCTTCGGTGGAAAGATACGTAATATGACCAATCATGCGCGCCAACATCAGGCCCTTGGCTGGCACGGTGTTGTGTTGGTAGTAGCGCCCGCCATGAAAATCCGGATCGGAGGTAATGGCTTTACGGGCAATTTCATTAAACGCAATATTTTGCGCGGTCAACTTAGGCGTTGAGGCAATCACCAAGGCATTCGCTACGCGCTCGGGATAATCCAGCGACCAACGCAAAGCCTGCATACCGCCCAAACTCCCACCGACGACCGCCGCCCACTTCTGGATCCCCAGCACATCGGCCAGACGCGCCTGACTATCGACCCAATCTTTGACGGTCACAATCGGAAAGTCAGGACCGTAGAGATTTCCAGTCTCGGGGTTGATTGACTTCGGTCCGGTGCTGCCATGACAGCCCCCCAGATTATTCAGACAAACGACAAAAAAACGCTTTGTATCGATCGGTTTGCCAGGGCCGATACAGGTATCCCACCAGCCGGCTTTTTTGTCTTTTTCACTATGATATCCCGCCGCATGGTGATTGCCGCTCAGGGCATGACAGATCAGCACGGCATTCGTGCGCGCCGCATTCAATTCGCCATAGGTTTCGTAAACCAACTCGTACTCACGCAGCGTTTTGCCGCAAACCAAAGGCAAGGGCTCCATGAACCGACAGGTTTGTGGCGTGACAATGCCAACTGAATTGTCAGGGATGATCTTGGGCATTCCGGGGAACTGCTACTTAGGGATAAGGGAAAGCGGCGAGTGTAAACGCCCGTCCCGGCAATCGCAACTGACACAGCGGCCTTGAGCGCCGCTGTGTCAAAGGAAAGGGCTTAAGGTTTGACTAAACTGAGGGCCACTTCATCGGCATTCGGGGGAATGCGCTTGAGGCGTTTGGCGATATTCTCAACCTGGATCAATTGCTCAGTGACCTTGCGAATCATCTCTTCGAGGCTGGATTGCTGCGTGCGCACGTCTTTGTTCGAGCTGGCCAGGGACTTTAACGTCGCGACTTGTTTTTCCAACAGTTTGCGCTGCTCCAGGGTGTACTGCATCAAGGGCAAGAGTGCCTCATCGGGCCAGCGTTTGGCTTCTGTTTGTAGTTGCTGGTGAATGTCCTGGGCCTCCAGAACAAAGGTGTTAAAGAAGCGTTTGATCAATTGCGTTTGCTCGGTCATGATCATTTTCGGATTGCGTCGAAATTGGATCGAGCGCGTCTGTAGGTCACGCACGCGCTGCCGCTGTTTTTGAATAGAAAAAGCCTTCGGCTTGAGATGACCCACACCAATATCCACCGTAAAACGCTGGTAAATGGCTGCCACCATCTTGTCGGCCATACGGGCCTCCAAGCTGACGCTTTCGATCATCCGCTCCATGTGTTCAAAGAACTCGCGCATCGCGCGATTCATGCCTAAGGTGCTCCAACTATCGTTGAGTGCTTTGCGGGTCTGCTCGATGATGCCGTCAAACTGCTCTTTACTCACCAACTGCTGTAAAATCTCGCCCTGCGAATGCATTAAGCGACGACTCGACTTCAAAGTAATCAGCTTCTTGTAATAGTGCTCGTGATCTCGTTGTGTGCGATCAGCAAGATCTTGCAAGGCCTCGGGACTAACGCTGCTGCAGGTTAGCGAGTCCTTACGTTCATAGAGATTAGACAAACGTTGGCGCAACATGGATTGACTGCTTTGCAACATTTCTAACACATTGCCAGTGAGTTCTTCGCTGATCACTTTCTCTTTGTCCGCCATGATGCGACTGGAGATCAACTTTTCCAATCGCAGCAAGGCGCTACGCCGCAGCAATTCCTCATCTTTGCGCGCCTTAGCCAGCAGACCCTGCTTGGCCGACACTGGAATCACGTCATCGACCGCGATGTTCAGATGCTCAGCCGTACTGCGACTGACACGCTCAATGTTTTCAAGCGTCACCGCAGGCCCCTGAATGTCATCCCACAACACATCAATCTTATTCAGCACCGCGAAGCGGCCACCTCGATGATCGGCGCCCTTGATCGTGATGTATTCACGCCAGATCGCGAGATCACTGGCTGTCACGCCCGTGTCAGCGCTCAGCACAAAAATGACCGCATGCGCCTTCGGAATCATGCTGATCGTCAGCTCAGGTTCGGAGCCTAAGGCATTCAACCCAGGGGTATCGAGAATGCGCACGCCCTTGCGTAAGATCGGACTGTCGATACTGATCAAGGCATGCCGCCAAGCCGGAATAATGACCCGATCGCGACTATTGGGCTCCGCTTCCAGCGAATTTTCGTCGAAGCCGAGTGACCTTGCCTCGGCCCTTGATACTACCCTGGTAGAGGCGACCTGACGCAAACTAAAACTCATTTTTTCCGGATCATTGGGATCCAAGGGGATCTCGTGCCACGCATCGGGATCTTTTTTGAAGTCAGCAATCGAACGCTCCTGCAGGCGCGTTTCGATGGGTAACAGACGCATGTAACAGGCGTCGCGATAATGATCGTAAAACAGCTCAGTCGGGCACATGGTCGTGCGCCCGGCTTGCGAGGGCAGGATGCGTCGACCAGCATCCGCAAAGACAATCGCATTGATCAGTTCGGTTTTGCCGCGTGAATATTCACCCACGAAGGCGATGGTCAGCTCATCGTCGCGCAACATACTCAGACCGCGCTGCAGACTTAGCTGCAAATCATCCGATTCGATCTCGTTTTCCGCCAACCATGCCTGATAATTGACAATCTCGGTTTGTAGATGGCGCTTCCAGTTTTGATAAGCGCTGACTTTACCGGAGAAACTTTGCATACCCATAGAGGTCATCCTGATGGATCGTGGTCATTCTGGAAAAAAATTGCCGCTGCGGTTCGCCAATCTGCGAAAGACTGCAAACTCTCAGCCAGGATTGCTGCATTATAGGCAGGTTGCCAGAGAGGCAAACCCATGCCTATCCCCCAGGCATGGCTGTTGAGCGGGTCTGGCATCCAGGCCTTCGACCTCCTCTACGGAAAAGAACCTACTTTTCAATCGCCTACGAAATAAATAGTGGGTGCTTACCGACCTCTATCAATTTGTGAAAAGCTGTAATCGCAGATGACTTTTTATGTTTTTATGATCAAAGTCACATAAAACCAAAGCCAATGCCAAATGGGCTCCCCAAGTGACTCAGCACCAACTCCAGGACTTGCAGTACCATCAGTACCAAAATCGGGGAAAGGTCAAAGCCCCCTACCGGTGGCAGTAGCTTTTGAAATGGGCGCATCAACGGCGCAATCACTTGATTGAGTAACACCAATACCGGATGCGAACTGCCCGGCGCTATCCAACTGGCGATGATGACGATCAACAGGGACCAGAAATAGATTTTCAGGAGCATGCCGCAAACCATCAGAAGACTCACATAAGCCAAGGCCAGGACATCCGGAAAGCCACTCGAAAGGACAAGGATTTTCAGGGCCAGCACGACAAACTGAAACAGCACTGCCAACACTAGCGAGGCGATATCGACACCGCCCAGTCCGGGCACGACACGCCTTATCGGCACCAGCAATGGGTTGGTCGCCTTGACCACAAACTGTGAAATTGGGTTATAAAAATCTGCGCGTGCCAACTGCAGACAAAAGCGCATCAGGATGATTAGAAGATACAGTCCGGACACCGTATCAATAATCAGACGGAAAATATCGGCAAACATACGAAGGTCCTGCACGAGTGATTTCGATGCCGTATGACGGCGGGCAGGCGCCAATCATATAGTGTTTGCCGCGGGTGACCAAGGGCGGCGAGCGGTTGCCACAGGCCGCCGACAAAAAGTTGGCTTATTGCAAAACTTTCTGCTAATTTTCGTTGGCTAAGCTCCCGTCAACCATCGCGAGCTGCCTTGGTGCACGAGGATACTGACTGAGCTCAAACAAAGCGGCTACCGCAGGCATCCGGACCTTCGGAGCAGTAGAAAAACCCGTCACGAGATGAGTTCTATGCCGGCCAAACAAGAAAACGCACAAAACTTTTCTGGCTTTAAGCCGTACCAGGCAGGTGCCGACGAAGAGTATATGAATGCCGCACAACGCGAGCACTTCAAGAAGATCCTGCTGTCCTGGAAACAGGAGCTAATGGAAGAAGTGGATCGCACCGTGCACCATATGAAAGAGGATGCCTCCAACTTTGCCGATCCCAGCGATCGAGCAACGCAGGAAGAAGAGTTCAGCCTCGAATTGCGCACCCGCGATCGCGAGCGTAAGCTGATCAAGAAGATCGACCAGACCATTGATCGGATCGAACGAGACGATTATGGCTTTTGCGACTCCTGTGGGGTTGAAATCGGCATTCGAAGACTCGAAGCTCGACCGACCGCCTCGTTGTGTATTGACTGCAAAACGCTGGCAGAGATCAAGGAAAAGCAGACTGGCATTTAAGCCTGAAGTGAAGCGCCGAAACACGGCGCTTCACAGTTGATCTGATCACTCTTTCCCGCGCCATGTCGAACTATCGTGGTCGTTTTGCTCCGTCGCCTACCGGCCTTTTGCATTTTGGGTCGCTGTTTGCCGCCGTCATGTCCTATCTGCATGCGCGTCACCACCACGGCGTCTGGCTGGTACGGATTGAGGACCTCGACCCGCCGCGGGAGCAAATGGGCGCAGCCGAACACATACTCAGCTGCCTTAGCGCCCATGGTCTCCGCAGCGATGAGCCGGTCCTGTATCAATCTGCACGCAGCGCCTATTACGAAGAACTTCTGCAGACCCTGACTCACCGCCAACATACTTTTGCCTGCCCCTGCAGCCGCAAAGAGCTGACGCTGCACGAGGGACAGCACAGCGAGGCCTGCCAACGAGGAGAAGGCGGTGCGGCGATTGCCTGGCGCTTTCGCACTCACCCGCGGGATTACTGCTGGAACGATCTTTTTCTCGGTCCGCAGGCCGGTAAACTCGAGCAAGACTTCGTTTTAAAGAGAAAGGAAGGCTTCTACGCCTATCAACTCGCCGTGGTCGCCGATGATATCGCGCAAGGCATCACCCATGTAGTGCGTGGCGCCGATCTGCTGGATTCAACTCCCATGCAGCTCGCCTTATATGAAGCGCTTGAACATCCTGCGCCGCGCTTTGGGCATATCCCGCTACTGGTCAACCAGGCGGGGCAAAAACTAAGCAAACAGAACCTCGCACCGGCCTTGGACCCTGCGTTGGCGGGTGACAATCTGCATCGCGTATTCGCGCTCGCAGGCTTCGATCTGGCGCCAGCGCTTAAGGAGCCCGCAGACATTTTACAAGCGGCTTTGGCCCAATGGACACCAGGCAAGCTGGATCAAGCGACCTTGTTGGCGCCGCATGAGCTGGCTGATTGAAATACAGTTCGTTATTATCGAGGCTATTAAGGAACCTCTGATTCATTCCCTGTGGTCTCTGCGCAATCTGAGAGGCTTCAGAACAAGGCGAGCTGCGCAGTCCAGGGCTGGTTGACCCTGGCAAGCAGTTCAACGCAGTGCTGGAGCCTCTCAGGCCGCGCCCTTCGGGGCCTCCAGGAATTCTCGCTGAGCTTTGTTACGCTCCTGTGCCAGACCACCAGTATGGCTTAGTCGCGCGCCTCGCCAGCAAAAATTCCTGGAGGCCAGAGGCCGCAGGGAATGAATCAGAGGTTCCTTAAATGCCAACCACGGCGGTCGACATCATCGTTAGTCATCGCCAATGCCCATGAGCCCATTACAGATAGAGCCCTTGCATGCCACGCATTCTGGTCATTGAAGACGACGCCACCAGTCGGGCCAAACTCAAAGCGACTTTGGAAGAGCAACGCTATCTCGTCGAAGATGTTGCATCCGTCGCTGAAGCGATCGAAAACCATCCTCTTCCCGCCTTCGATCTGATCATCACCGACTTGCGCCTGCCCGGCCAGCCCGGCACCGATATTATTCAACTCGCACAAGGCGTCCCGGTCTTGGTGATGACTAGTTACGCTGGGTTGCGCTCTGCGGTTGACGCCATGAAGCTTGGTGCAGTCGACTATATTGCAAAGCCTTTCGATCAAGCCGATATCCTTGAAATCATTAGCAACATCATTAGCCAGCCCGAAGCCAAAGACGAAGCCGAGCTGAGTGAAAAGCAGGCTGAAGCGCAGATCCAACAGCTGATTTACGGGCGCTGCCCGGCCATGAAAAAAGTCTTCACACTGATGCGTAAAACGGCCCCCACAGATGCCACCGTCCTGATTCAAGGCGAAACCGGAAGCGGTAAAGAGCTGGCCGCACGCGCCATTCATCAACTGAGCCAACGACGACAGAAAAACTACCTGGCCATCAACTGTGCTGCGATTCCGGAAACCTTAATCGAGTCCGAGCTATTCGGTCATGAGAAAGGCTCCTTCACCGGCGCCATTCAATCTCGTACCGGGGTTATCGAGGCTGCGGATGGAGGCACGCTATTCCTGGATGAGATTGGTGAGCTTCCATTGGATGCACAGGCACGCCTGTTACGCGTGCTGCAAGAAGGTGAAATACGGCGCGTAGGTTCCACGCAATCCAAGCGCGTCGATGTGCGAATGATCGCGGCGACCCATCGTAACCTTAAAGCGCTGGCGCGCACCGGCCAGTTTCGTGAAGACCTGTATTATCGTTTGAATGTCATTACTTTGAAGCTGCCACCTTTGCGGGAACGCGGTAACGATATTATTGGCCTGGCACAAATGCTGTTAGAGAAAACCGCCCGCAAATTTAATCGTCGAGAAATCAAATTCAGCCCGGAAGCCATGAAATTAATCAGCGACTATCATTGGCCAGGCAACGTACGGGAACTCGAAAACGCCATTGAACGCGGCATCATTCTGGCGGACGATGAAGTCATTACACCTGATCTACTGGACATCGAGTATGAAGTTGACGATATCAATATACCGCAAGGTCTGATTACACCTCATCAATCCTCTGCCTATAACCCCAATCCGCCGCAAACCAATCGCGCACTCTCAATGGAAGACTATTTTCAGCAGTTTGTGTTGGAAAATCAGGATCGTATGAGTGAAACGGAACTCGCTAAACGGCTTGGCATCAGCCGCAAAAGTCTTTGGGAGCGGCGCCAACGCCTAGGCATTCCACGTAAAAAATAAGCCTGTTTACTCTCGCTGGCATGACATTCGCTAGTAAAATCGTGATGTACGTCACAAATTCACCAATCACCAAGCGGGTGCTTGTTTCCAACGCTACGGAAACGGGCATGGAACGTTACCCAATGTTACCTCTGGAAACACAAGTGTGCGTGTTTTCACGTTTTTAATGCCGACGAGTTCTATGAATAGTCCAAAAGGCGTAGCGTAAATTCCTACCCCTATGTTTATTAAAGAAAAATTACAGTTTGGTATATCAAATGCTCTTATATCGTTACAAAACAACAAAACATCGCAGACTAAAAAAACAAAAATAAAAATAGATGTCGTCAGTGATGAATCACCGCGAAAAATAAAAATAAAAAAAGCGGGGCAAACGGTAATTTTTGGACGCTTAGCTTTTTAGCGATAGTTGGCAATAAAAGATTCGATAGCTGTACCGAAATAGAAAAGAACTACGAAAGTAGCACATTCGGTTCAAAGCGTCGCTGTCTGCTTATGTTGCTCAGTGCATCTAAATTTTATCCGCTTGCTTGCGTTGTCCTTATATGCAGCGCACTCGGTGACACGGAATAACAACAACAACAATTGATGGTCTGAACGTTCGGCATGAAAAGCTCAAAAACGGAAAGGTTTTGCGCTTTTCATGCATCGTCATTTCTTACTTTCCCCAACCAAAGTTTTTCACCCTAATTTTGTCAGGCTTGAATTGAGTAAAGCCCGGCACGTTTGCATTGACTGAGCACTAATAAAAGGCTAGCAACTGACGCCACCGCCACGCGCTCAGATTAGTGTTTCTAAAGGGAACGCGTTACACTTGCCGCGCACTTTTCAACCGCATTTTTTCTAAGACTGGTGGCTGCTTCCTAAACCCATGACGCACGCAAGTTTGACTATCATCCCCCGTGACGAACATCCAGTATCGCGCAAGTTCCTATCGACTTTGGCGCTAAAGGTCGCCTACCGTTTACAAGAAAACGGTTATGAAGCTTATTTGGTCGGCGGTTGTGTACGCGATTTACTGTTGGGAGCACGTCCTAAAGATTTTGATGTGGCAACCAGCGCTACACCGGAACAAGTCAAACGTCTTTTTTCCAACGCGCGTTTGATTGGGCGCCGCTTCAAACTGGTCCATATTCTATTTGGGCGCGACGTGATTGAGGTCGCGACCTTTCGCGCCAGCTCTGAATCTGACGATAACAGCGCGCTCTCGCGGCATGCGGAACATGGCATGCTGTTACGTGATAACGTTTATGGCAGCATCGAAGACGACGCCATCAGACGCGACTTCACCATCAATGCCCTGTATTACAATCCGAAAGATTTTGCGATCTACGATTATGTCGGAGCGCTGCCCGATATCAAGACACGCACCCTACGTCTGATTGGAGACCCTGAAACGCGTTATCGCGAGGACCCCGTTCGCATGCTACGCGCGATACGCTTTGCCAGCAAATTGGGGCTCAAGATGGAGGCTCAGACCGAGCAAGCGATCTACCGACTGGCGCCGTTGATCCGAAATGTGTCCGCTGCACGCTTGTTTGATGAAGTCATTAAGGTGTTGGTCCATGAAGGGGGTCCGGAGGCCCTGGCCTTGCTACGACAGTTCGGTCTGTTTGCCCACCTGTTTCCGGGTCTGCATCAAGTGCTGCAAAAAAGCCCGCAGAGCGAACGCTATTATCAGTTAATCGTCAAAGCACTGACCAATACGCAAGAGCGAATCCGACAAGATAAACCCGTCACGCCCGCCTTTATCTATGCCGTTTTAATGTGGCCAGAATTGCAAGAAGCACAACTCGCTCAGCACAAATCCAAGCTGAGTGAAGCTGAGCTTCATGATCGCGTCGCTCAGCACGTGGTGAACCAGCAAGGGCAGATCATTACCATTCCCAAACGCTTTTTGATGACGATCCGGGATATCTGGAGTATTCAAGCGCGGCTGCTTCGTATCGAGGGGAAGAAACCCCTGCAAACCTTGGCTTTACCAAAATTCCGTGCGGCCTACGATTTTCTTCTATTACGCGAAGAAAGTGGTGAAGACCTGGACGGATTAGGAATCTGGTGGACCAAGTTCCAAGAGCAACATCCCGCAGTCGAGCGGCACAATCCAGAGCCCGAGTCTGATCGCCCGAGTCCCCAACGTCGCCCCCGCAGGCGCCCCAGAGCTCGGTCATGACAGGCCAACGACCGCTCCCGGTGCTGATTGGGGTCGGTAGCAATCTGGACGATCCCATTCAACAAGTCAAAACGGTATTGGTGCGTCTGGCTTCGCTTCCAGACTCCACTCTGCAGGCCTGCTCTTCGCTTTACACCAGCGCACCACAGGGCCCTCAAGACCAACCCGATTTTTGTAACGCCGTCGTGCAGATGGATACGACCCTTTCACCTCTTCAGCTATTGTTGGCTCTGCAACAAATCGAAGCCACATCGGGCCGTATCAAAACTCGACATTGGGGCGAGCGCGTAATCGATTTGGATATCCTGTTCTACGGCCGTCAAACCATACGTCATTTTGATCCAGACCTCAGCATTCCTCATCCTCACGCCCTGAGCCGAGATTTCGTGGTCATTCCCGCTCTTGAGATTTGCCCAAATTGGCGCTTGCCCGACGGTTCATACTTAGCCGACCACGCCGCTGCATGCCTGACGCATCAACTGAAACGACTTTGAGTCCGCTACTGACTGGCATTTTTGGTTACCTCTGGGTACTCTTTGCTTCTGCAATATAGGAAGACTCCGATGACCGTCACCACACAAAGTCTCAAAGCGCTAAAAGAAGCAGGAGAGAAGTTTTCCTGCCTCACTGCATATGATGCGACATTCGCAGCATTAGCCGACGCCGCTGGTATTGAAGTGTTACTGATAGGCGACTCGCTGGGCATGGTCTTACAAGGGCACCGCTCAACCTTGCCAGTCAGTATGGAAGATATGATCTACCATACGACATGTGTAAGTCGCGGACAGCGCCAGTCACTAATCATGGCCGACATGCCATTCAATGCGATCAACAGCGTTGAACAGGCTCTCCAAAATGCCGGTCGCTTAATGAGTGCTGGCGCGCACATTGTCAAATTGGAGGGCGATGCCTGGTTAGCCGAAATGATCGAGCAGATGAGTCACCGCGGCATCCCAGTCTGCGCGCACCTGGGTTTGACACCACAATCGGTAAATAAACTGGGCGGCTTCAAAGTACAGGGCAAGCAAGCCGATAAGGCCAATCGCATGATCGAAGCGGCCAAGACACTGAGTGCAGCGGGGGCCGATTTGCTATTGCTCGAATGCGTACCGGTTTCGCTGGCAGAAATCATCACGCGTGAGGTCAATATTCCAGTGATTGGCATTGGCGCCGGGAATGTGACCGACGGACAAGTGCTGGTCATGCATGACCTACTCGGACTCAACACCGGTTATACGCCCAAATTCGTGAAAAACTTCCTCGCCGAAGCCGACTCCATACAAGACGCGTTTGTTCGTTATCATCAGGCCGTGAAAAGCGCGACGTTTCCTGGTCCTGAACACACCTTTTCCGGTTGAGATGGCCAAGTGCGGGGCAATTTCTAGTTTGTAGGATTAATCAATGCTTACCGTGAACACCATTGCAGCCCTGCGTGAGCAGGTCGGTCAGGCGCGAGCCAAAGGCCAACGTATCGCCTTCGTCCCCACCATGGGCAATTTGCACGCAGGTCATTTGTCACTGATCGACAAAGCTCACCAAGAGGCTGACTTCGTGGTTTGCAGCATTTTTGTCAACCCAATGCAATTTGGCGCCAACGAAGATCTCGATGCCTACCCACGCACGCTGGAAGCCGATTCTCACCAACTACAGGAGCATCAGTGCGACCTGCTGTTTACTCCAGCAGTGGCGGAGATGTACCCCAACGGCCTGACAACCGAAACGCGCGTTGAGGTACCCGACCTTGGCACCCATCATTGTGGCGCAAGCCGACCCGGACATTTCGTCGGCGTCGCTACGGTGGTATGTAAGTTATTCAATATGGTGCAGCCTGATGTGGCTATCTTTGGTGAAAAGGACTTCCAGCAGCTGGCAATTATCCGCAAAATGACGCGGGATTTGTGCTTCCCGATCCAGATTGTCGGATTGCCCACCTCGCGCGAGGATGACGGTCTCGCGCGCAGCTCTCGCAACGGCTACTTGAGCGAAGCCGATCGTGCTAAAGCGCCTTTAATTTATCAACAACTACAATACTGCAGGAATAAACTGCTCAATGGAGAGACCGATCTGCTGAGCTTGCGGCAAGAGCTTACACAGACGCTAACCAACGCTGGATTCGTCATGGATTATTTAAATTTTGCAGATCCTTTGAGCCTCGAACTGATTGATGAGGTACAGTCGGAACAAGTCATTCTGATTGCGGCGCGACTGGGAAGTACGCGGCTGATCGACAACATCCTCGTGACTTTACCGGTCTGAGAAACTTGCCCATGTGCTGCGCCGCCACTCGGCCCCATCCATTTTCTAAAACACTTTAGCAGGGAGAGCCGATGCGCCTTGACCAGACTTCGAGCTACAGCCGCTTGCGCACGCAGGCTGAGCGCATGCGACATACTCATATCAAGGAGCTTTTTCGCCATGAAGGCGATCGAGATAAACGTTTTTCATTACAGGCTGCGCAGATTTATGTCGATTTTAGTAAGCACCTGATTGATGATGCCGTCATGCAGGAATTGCTAACGCTGGCCAACGAGCAAGAGTTGTCGCGAGCGATCCACGACCTGTTCGAAGGTGCGCCGCTTAACAACACCGAACAACGACCTGCTTTGCATACCGCGTTGCGGCAGTCAACGGGCCGTCCCATCTATGTCGGTGGCGTCGATGTCATTCCAGAAATTCGTGCCACGCAACAGCGCATGAGGCAACTGGTTGAACGCATCCACTCAGGTCAGCATAAAGGCTTCTCCGGCCGTCAGATCGATACCCTGGTAAGCATTGGCATAGGCGGCTCTTACTTGGGCCCAAAAGCCGCCTTGGAAGCCTTGACTCCGTTTGCCAAACCCGGATTGCGTTGTCACTTTGTCGCCAATATTGATGGTAGCGACGTGACCGAAGTCCTGCGACAGATTAACCCTGAGACCACGCTGTTTTTGCTCCAGACAAAATCTTTCAGCACCCTTGAAACCCTAGAGAATGCACGCGTCGCACGCGCCTGGATGTACCAACAAGGGATGCCAGAAGAAGCGCTGGCTCAACACTTTTACGCAGTCACAGCGAATGTAGCAGCCGCCGAAGCCTTTGGTATCACGGCTGATAATTGCCTGCCAATGTGGGACTGGGTGGGTGGACGTTACTCCCTGTGGTCGGCAATTGGTCTACCTATCGCATTCATGTTGGGCTATGAGCATTTTGAGGCGCTATTACAAGGTGCAGAAGCCATGGATCAACACTTTCGGGAAGCGCCATTTGCGCAAAACATTCCGGTGGTGTTGGCGCTCTTAGGCCTTTGGTATAACAATTTTTTTGATGCGCAATCGCATGCGGTATTGCCCTACGATCACTATCTGGCTAATTTCACCGCCCACCTGCAACAGCTTGATATGGAAAGTAACGGCAAAGGGGTCGATCGTGATGGCCTCACCCTCAGTTATCAAAGCGGCCCCATCATTTGGGGCGGGGTCGGGAGCAACGGGCAGCACGCCTACCATCAGCTACTGCATCAGGGAACACGATTGATTCCAGCCGATTTCATCATCGCGCTGCGCTCCACGAATCCCGTGTCCAATCACCATGCCTACCTGGTCGCCAATTGCTTGAGTCAAACGCAGGCCTTGATGCTAGGTAAGACCGAGGCCGAGGCCACCGCTGAGTTACTCGCCAAAGGCATGAGCGCCGAAGAAGCGGTCGCCTTAGCACCGCATAAAGTTATTCCGGGCAACAAACCAAGCACCACACTGGTCGTTGAGATCTTGAATCCGTCTACCTTGGGTGCGTTGATCGCACTCTACGAACATAAGGTGTTTGTACAGGGTATTTTGTGGCACCTCGACTCGTTCGACCAATGGGGCGTCGAACTTGGCAAAGTCTTGGGTGAGCAAATCTTTAAACACTTGCTGGATGACTCAGCCTTAGATGAATTTGATTGCTCGACGCGAGAACTGATTGCGCGTTTTCGCAAAGGCAAGCTGGACTAATCAGGAGTGGTTCGCAGGAAGACCGTCGAAAGCAAACGGCACGACCCATAGCCGCTGTTGGATCTTGGCATGATGCCATAGCGACTCAA
Source organism: Oleiphilaceae bacterium (assembly GCA_041591755.1). Classification (GTDB taxonomy): domain Bacteria; phylum Pseudomonadota; class Gammaproteobacteria; order Pseudomonadales; family Oleiphilaceae; genus JBFHRI01. Next base: position 4,770 of record JBFHRI010000001.1, on the reverse strand, counting down.
AGCACTGGCCAGTTGCTGGATCTAGTTGCTTCGGGGTCAACTCAGCCAGCGGCAGAAGCACGAACGCATTGGCATACAGCTCAGGCCGCGGCAGCTCGATCCCTGCAAACTGCCCGACATAATCCCCATATAAAATAATATCTATATCCAGGGTGCGCCCGCTGAACCTTGGTCCACCGCGCTCGCGACCTTGCGCGTCTTCGATCTGTTTTAACTGCGCGCTTAACTCGGGCAGGGTTAGATCTGTCTGCGCCTGTACCACCAAGTTATAGAAGTTATCGCCCTTAAAGCCTACGGCCTCACTTTCATAAACACTGGAACAACGCACATTCGACAACAGCCTGCGCAAGGCAGTCACTGCAGCGCGAATATTGTTTTCGCGGTTGATATTACTGCCCAGGCTAAGAAAAACTTCTGTCATAGCGCACTCACTCAGGTCGACGCGACCGGTACAATATGATCGCAACCGAACGCGCAGCAGGCACAGCGCCTGGTTTGTCGATACGAATTCGCACGCCTTGCAGCGCTGGATACGCGTTAAACAAGTGGTCGATGATACATGCAGCGAGAGACTCCAATAACTCAAAATGCGCGCGGTTGGCGACCTGCTGCACACTATGACAAACCGCAGCGTAATCCAACGCATCCGCCAAATCATCGGTTTGACCGGCGCGCTCACAATCATGCTCCAACTCGAGGCTGATCATGACGCTTTGTAGAATTTTCTTCTCCCAGTCGAATACCCCGATGCTCGCTGCAACCACGAGCTGATCGACCACTACCAGATCACGCATGGCTTGAACTCACTTTCAAAACTGCGTCAGTTCAGTCATAGGCCAACGCGCCCTGACTGCGAAACTGGATGAAGAGCGCTCCCCGGCGAGCAGGCGTCGACAACCCACATAGGCAATCATAGCGCCATTATCCGTGCAAAATTTAGGTCGCGCATACACCACGCGCGCGCCCATTTTTTCGGTCGTTTCGAGCAAGGTCTGCCGCAGACACCGGTTGGCGCCGACGCCGCCGGCAATGATCAAGGTCTTAATACCGGTCTGTTCAATGGCCCGGCGGCATTTTATCCGCAAGGTATCGACGACTGCTTCTTCAAAGGCGCGTGCAATATCCGCTTTGGTGGCCTCATCCAAACGTCCGGCCTGACTTTCCTGCTCCACCGTATTAAGCATGTACGTTTTCAGGCCGCTAAAACTGAAATCCAAGCCGGGACGGTCGGTCATGGGTCGCGGAAACTGGTAGCGTAATGGCGTACCCCGTGCACGAGACTGTTCGGCCAGAGCAGCAATGCGTGGTCCCCCAGGATAATCCAAGCCCAACATTTTGGCGGCCTTGTCAAAAGCCTCACCTGCCGCATCATCTACCGACTCGCCCAACATCTCATAACAACCAAAGTCACTGACAGAGACCAACTGAGTGTGGCCGCCGGAAACCAAAAGACCAATAAATGGCAGCTCAGGCGGATTGTCTTCCAACATCGGTGCCATCAAGTGACCTTCCATGTGGTGCACCGCAACTGCGGGGATATCCAGTGCTAAAGCAAGTGACTGAGCGATCGCGGCCCCCACCAAGAGGGCACCAATCAATCCGGGTCCAGCGGTATAAGCGATGCCATCTAGGGCGTCCAGATTCAGTCCTGCATCCTGTAGGACCTCACGAATCAGCGGCACGGTCTTGCGAACGTGGTCACGTGAAGCCAACTCAGGGACCACGCCACCATAGTCCACATGTAAATCAACCTGTGAAAAAAGACGGTCCGCCAGTAAACCTCTTTCACTGCAGTAAATGGCGACGCCGGTTTCGTCACAGGAACTTTCTATGCCCAATACAATCATGCGTTTGTTCTCTTACTCTTGAACGGGCCCTCCGTTCATCGAATCACTAGCGTGAAGCCCACTTTCTTCAGAAATTCCTTTTCATTTTCGAGGTTGGCCAGGGTCAAGGGGTGCTGAGCCAGCCAGCCGGGCCCCATGTCCAACGAAAGCTGATGCTTCATCACCTTTAACACAAAGGCGGTTTCTTCCGAGTTGCGTGCGGCGGTGAGAATAACGGCAAGACGAAACAGAATACAGAGCTTTAAAAGCCTCGCCTTTTCGCTTTCTTTCATTTCTTCGAAGTATTCCAGGTCGAACTTGCGTCGATGCTGACGCACCAGGGTCGATAAATGCAGCTGCGTCAGTTTGGTGAACCCAGGCAATTCAGAGTAACGTACAAGATACGCACCATGTTTATGATATTGGGAGTGCGCGATCGCCATGCCCACTTCAAAAATGCGCGCGGCCCACACTAACAACTGCTCATCGTAAGCGCTGACCAAGCCCCAAGCTTTTGCTGTTTGTCTGAACGCATGAAGCACCGTGAGTTCAACCTCATGCGCGTGACGCATATCAACATCGTAACGTTTTTGCATCGAGCTGATGCTGCGCTCTCGCACATCCTCATGGCGAATCCGGCCAATCATGTCATACAGGAGGCCCTCTCGAAGCGCGCCGGTGGCCATTTCCATCGCGTCGATGCCGAGTTCGGTGAAACAGGCGTACAAAATGACCATGCCACTAGGAAAAATCGACTGCCTATCTTTCTTGATTCCAATTTCATTGAGGCGATTGATATGACCTAACTCGAGCATACGTTCTCGTAGCTTTTTCATATCCGCCAAACGAATCACTTCTTCACCCGGGTTGAGCCCCATGGCTTCAATTGCTGTGAACACCGCTTTGATTGAGCCGGAAGCGCCGGCGCAAGTGTCCCAACCTTTGTCGCGATACTTCTGTTTAATATTGAGGAGCTCTTGCGCTGCCGTGGTGTGAGCGCGAGTTAGTGCGTCTTCACTGATCACTCCCTGGCTGAAAAAGCGGTCGCGATAGGCAACGCAGCCCATGTGTAAACTTTCCAGGAGTTGCGGTTCAAAGCGTTGTCCAATGATCAGCTCGGTACTCCCGCCACCGATATCTATAACCAAGCGTCTCCCTGCATCATCGGCCAGGGTATGCGCCACGCCCAAGTAGATTAGTCGTGCTTCTTCACGTCCGGAAATGATCTCGATAGGGCAGCCCATGACCACTTCGGCCCTACGAATGAAATGCTTGCGGTTCTTAGCCTCACGCAGCGCATTGGTCGCCACGATTTGCACCGATGATGGGGGTAGCTCTTTGATACGTTGTTTGAAACGACGCAAACATTCCAGCGCACGTTGTTGCGCGGCTTCAGACAGCTCGCCTTTGCGATTGAGTCCGGACGCCAGCTGAACCTTCTCACCCAAACGATCCATGGTCCTGACTTCCCCATGCTGCGTTCGCGCAACCACCATATGGAAACTGTTCGAACCCAAATCGATCGCTGCAATCTGCTCGGGCAATTCAGCGGGTGCGAGCTGCTTGGAGTCGTCTGACAACACGTCCTTGAATTCCTCAAATTAGCCGATATAGTAAGTCCTCAATTCTAAGCGAAGCGCAACCGTTAGGGTAGAAAAGCGATCGCCCGGTTTTAACTATGAGTGGAATATCCTTATGAGCGACAACATCATCAACGTCACCGACGCGACCTTCGAAGAAGAAGTGCTGAAATCCGACATCCCTGTTCTGGTCGATTACTGGGCTGAGTGGTGTGGTCCCTGCAAAATGATTGCACCAGTGCTCGAAGAAATCGCTGACGATTACGCCGGCAAGCTGAAAATTTGCAAACTGAACATTGATGAAAACGATCAGACACCCCCGAAGTTCAACATTCGCGGCATCCCCACCCTGATGTTATTCAAAAACGGGAATGTCGATGCGACCAAAGTAGGGGCTCTGTCAAAATCCCAGTTAGCGGCTTTTGTCGACAGCAATCTATAAGCACGCATTGTGCAAACCCCTAAAGGGCCACCAAAGGCCCTTTTTTTTCGGCCTGAGGATTGAATAAACATGCGTAGCGACTGCCATGACTAACACCACGATCGTCGATGGTGGCATTTTAGCCGGGGGACTGGGGACCCGCATGGGGGGACGAGACAAAGGACTGGTGTGCTACGGTCAGCGCCCCATGGTGGCACACATTATCGATGTCCTACAACCGAGCTGCCGCCGCGTCTGGATCAATTGCAATCGTAATGATGCGCGGTATGCTGAGTTTAGTTCATGGCGCTGCGCCGACGAGGCACAGACTTTCAAGGGGCCCCTGTCCGGGTTAGCGGCTTTGTTACATGCCAGTGATGCCGACTACATGTTAATCAGCCCTTGCGATACACCTCTACTCGACGCGCGCTTTCCAACACGCATGCTCGCCGCCTTGGCCGCTTATCAACAGGTCCAACGCCAGACGCGCAAGCCCTTGGTGCTCGCCGCGCGCTGTGGGGAGCGTGTGCATCCTTTACATTTGTGCTTAGCCCGCTCTGCGGTGGATTTGATTCAACAGCAGCTGTCCGAGAACCGCCTGCGCGTGATGGATTGGTTAACTGAAGCACAAGCCCAATTTGTTGATTTTCCTGAAAAATCAGACTGTTTTAATAATTTCAATCAACTTAATAATGAGCACGTAAGCGAGTAAAAAAGTGCTCACAAAATTGCCACGCTTGTTCACAATTGGCATCTTCTTAAATATCAATACGTTATAAAATACATTCCTTAATCGCACATAATTATAAGTTGATTTTACTAAAGCAACTCTGTAAAGTGCCCGACTAAATTTTAACCATTTTATTAAAAGGGCTTAAAAAACATGATGTTAGAAGTTCATATCGCCTACCTTTTCGCAGCGCTCAGCGTCCTTGGCGGTATT